>NZ_JAJAFZ010000139.1:0-3298 GCF_025384895.1 Photorhabdus kayaii | reverse complement strand
AACGGCTGCAACTGGGTGCGCTGGGTGCGGATGCTCAGCGGCTCTCCGTTGGTCTTGCGGTACTGGTACAGATAACGCTGGTAACGCTCCAGTATCGGCCGCGTGATATCCGCGGCAGAGTACAGGCCCCGTTCCGTGGCCCACAGGATAAAGCGATAGGTGTGATGGGTCTGTACTTTCAGCGTGGTTTCCGACCAGTTTCGTTCCTGCCGCCAGGCCACGAAGCGCAGCAGCAGTGCATACAGGCTTTTCGGGTCATGTGCCGGACCGACAGGCTGACGATAGACGTCATCGACGGTCAGAAGACTTCCTTTGCGCGGTTTACGGTTTGCCATGATTGACCTCCGGTTGAGATTGAGGGGCGGGCGCAGACAAGGGGCGCGTTTTCTTTTTTCCTTTTATCACTGTGTCTTCCGTTACCCCGACTTGCGGTACGCTGAACCCGTGCTCTGCCTGCCCGGATGGGGATTTTTTCACCCCAGACTTAGCCCGGACCTGGCCCAGACTTGAGGCAGACGGGTGTTCATTTAAGTCAGACTTGCTCTCATGACCTGTCGGGACGGCTGCCGGCGTTTTATCCCTGTCGGGTACGGGCAATGCGTCTCTGTGATTATTTTCCCTGATAACTGCGTTTTCATCTGCCCGGACTTGTGCACCCACCGGCCCTTGTTCTGTCCGGGCTGACGCGGGTTTTTCTTCCCCAGACTCAGGCCAGACTTGCCCCGGACTTGGGGAAGACTTACGACCTTCCGGGTCAGACTTGCGTTCACTGCCGGCGGTTTCTGAGTCCGCTTCTCCGACATCCAGCAGGCCGCACAGGTGGGCTGCGCCGTTGTCTTCTCCGTCCCACAGCAGTTCATAATGCAGCAGGTGCCCCCGGCTGCCGCCATGCAACAGCAGGTATTCCATTTCCGTCAGTCGTTGACAGTGGTTTTTGAGCTGGCTGTCGCTCCAGTGGGTAAAGGCGCGGATATCCCGCCGGGTAAAGCGCACTTCATTTGGCTGGCAGTGCTGGATTTGCGCCTGTTCGTTCACCATGGCCTGTATCAGCAGCAACAGCTTGCGCGTCTGCGGCGGCATTTCATCCAGCGTGCGCCCCAGCACCTCATGCGCCAGCTGGTTAGCCAGGGCAATGTCGTCTTGGGTGACTTCGATATATTCGATGACCTGTCCGCGGTGGGTCGTTTTCTTCACTTCACGTTGATACTGGTGCAGCAACGCAATGGCCTGTATCAGCGTCAGGTATTTCATGTGGTCGCGCCGCATCCGGGTTTTGTCTGACAGGAACGTCAGTTGATGGGCGTAGGGATTCACCACTTTCAGCGGCCTTAACAGGCGCTGGGCGTTCTGGTGTAACTGCGTCAGATAGCCTTTCTCCGAGTCAGCCAGCAACCCGGCCAGCGTCTGGCGGTGCCGCTGCATGGCGTGGATGGCCTGCGTCTGCTCGCGCGATTCGTTGACCGTCAGCACCAGACAGCGGTTCAGCAGCTCTTCATCCACATCAATGGCCGTCGTCGTTAGCATCAGCATCACCGGTCCCTGTACCTTGTATTCCCGCGTCACCAGTTCGCCGCTCTGTTCGTTCTTGCCGGTGCTGGCGATTTTCAGCTCGCCGTCGGACTGCAACAGTTTCAGGGCATAGGCCGCCTGCCGCACGCCTTCTTCTTCGGCTATCGCCAGTATCTTGTGTTGCAGGCTGGTTTCGCCGAGGTAATACAGGCTCTGCCCGGTCATTGCCGAGTACTGGATACGCTCCTCTTCCGGCATCAGGTTCAGCACCGCTTCCATCAGGGACGATTTCCCGGCAGCGGAACTGCTTTGTATCAGCACGGCCAGCGGTTTATCGAGTTTGCGCGAGACCGCCGCCAGATACCCGGTCAGCAGATTGGTGGATTCGCCGACCACCCCGCAGGCGGCCATGTCGTTGATAATCTGTTCTGTTAAGTTCGGCGATGTCAGCAACGCCAGCGCGGCGGCTTCGTCTTCCGCGCTGACCGTCACCGCCGTTGTCCCTGAGGCTTCGGCCTCCGCTCGCTGCTCGGCATCCTGGTGCTGCTCCAGCATCAGCAGCACCCGCCCGGCTTCGCGTTTAATCACAGACGGCTCGCATGCCAGCTCTTGCGCCGCCGTGCTGATGTAGTTCTGACGATGCCGCGCATGGTACATGTCCAGCGTATCCACATGGAACAGGCCGGACGTTTCATCGCGCACCTGCACATTCACTTTCATCACATCCGGCACCGGGGATTTTTTCATCCCCCGTACCCGCCAGATACGGGGTCCGCTTTTCATCACCAGTTCACCGCAGGCCGTGCGCTCACAGGGCACGGGGGCAACAGTCAGCTCTGGCGGGGCGGCTAAAGAAGAAGGTTTAGTCACATCAGCACTTTGGGGCTTTTCCGTCACACTCGGCGAGACGGGCCGCTCATGGCTGAACACCGCGCCCGGCGCCGTTCCCTGTCCCAGCCAGACCGCCTGTTGCAACGCCAGCCCCAGCGCATGTTCGGCGTTGCCGCTTTTCAGCGCATAGTCATTGGCATCCATGCCCGGCGGGAACTGCACCCGCCATGCCTCGATACCGGCTTCCAGTAAATCAGCCGCCACACTGGCCGCGCCACGGTCTCCGGCCTCGTCCCGGTCAAAGGCAATCAGCACCCGTTTCACGCCGTGATACGGCAAGGCTGCGAGGTGCTCACGGTTAAACCCGTTCACCCCGAACGCGGCAATCACGTTACGGAACCCGGCACACCAGAAGGTCATGGCATCGATCAGCGCTTCGCACAGGATAATTTCCGAAGCGGCTTTCATCGCTTCCTCATTCCAGACCCCGGCCAACGGTGACGGCAGGTACAGATGCTTTGGGCTGTCTTTCAGCACTTTGTAATCCGGCTGGGTTCGGCGACCATACAGTTGCAGCACCCGCCCACGGCTGGCCACACTGGCCGATTCGGCCCAGCCGATCACCGGCACCACGACGCAGCCCCGGAAGTGGTCCTGACGGGTGGTCGTACGCAACACGCCCAGCCCCGACAGCTTGTCGCGCAGTTGCTGGCCTTCCTGACTGCTCTTGGACGGTAATAAGCCCGCTGAACCGCCGATCCCGTGATGGCCCGCGTACCCCAGCTTAAAGTGACTGACCAGTTCAGGATGATTCAGCCCGCGTCGTGCCAGCCAGGCTTTGGCTTCCGGTGACGCCAGTAAGTTCTGATGATAAAAATCAATCACCTGATGCAACAGCGCCTGCCCGTCATCGTCCAGATCGGCCAGTTTCGGGCGCGGCAGGGGGGCCGCCTGTGAT
>NZ_JAJAFZ010000138.1:0-3331 GCF_025384895.1 Photorhabdus kayaii | reverse complement strand
GTTTGAAATACAAATTGAAGTAAAACGTGCCATCAAAATTGTATGTAGCACGAAATATATCTTATTGGAGAATTCTTGTGGAGAAAAAAGATTGGCATTCGGCAGATATTATCGCCGCGTTGAAAAAGAAAGGAACGTCATTGGCGGCTGTTTCTAGAGAAGCAGGGCTGGCATCGTCAACGTTATCTAATGCCTTGCAAAGACCTTGGTGTAAAGGTGAAACAATTATTGCAAACGCACTGGGACAGAAGCCTGATGAAATCTGGCCTTCCCGTTACCAGAAAAGGAGGAAGAGATCTTGATCTCCAGGCGAAAGAATATGGTGACAGTTATAGGAACCATAAAAGCAACGCTCTGAAAGTGCTGCAACACAATCAGAGCGTCTAACCACAACATTACAAGAACTAATGTATGGCTAATATGAATAGTAACATATCCTCATACTCAAAGCGTTATACATTTAACGCACAATCTAATGTAGAAACCGAAGTACATACCGCGCTTACAGACTTTTCTTTGGTTTTAATTTTTTGTAAACCAATTGGGAAGCAATATTATGCACAGTAGCGTCCCTGATACTCCCGACGACGGTGATATATCTGATGTGAATATCCTATGGTCTGGCATGTCGGATGCGATTGCATCATTGGATTTTTCATGTATTAGCGATACTGTACTGTGTCAGTTAATTGAATCATCCAAAGAAAATACTATGGGCATGTGTCATGGTGTAACTTTTCTTGGTGACTCAATGTTGTCGTTTGCCAGTAATAACATCCATGAATTTACGCCAGAGAGTTTGTGTCAGCTCGGGCATAGCCTAGAGGCGTTGAGTTCTCTATTACCGATGTTGTTTACTTTGCATGAAAAAGCGAGTGGTGAATGTCACCGTAGGGCTTTGAAAAACGAAATAAAATAGTTTTTTCAAATGAAACCGGAAAATTTTTGGATGGTTTTCCGGTTTAAAGGCATAAATTATCGCTGACAGGGTATTCGATATTGTCGATACTCATCGGGTTGATTTTTCCCCTTCCTAGGGTCTGAGGTGGTACCGGGATGTCGTCACCGTGCACTTTTCCTGGCATACCGACGTAGTGTCTTATACAGCGGCTCCAGCAGTTTGCTGATTGCCCCTGATCAGCAACCCAGCGTGATGCGGCAGGGGCTTCTGTTCAGACATTTTTTCGTTAACATTGCTGAGTAAGCCCCGGAGACAAGTGAGGCTGAGTTGTTGCGGCCTGGTAGGATGAAATAAGGGAGCCAGACAGGCATATGTTGGCTGGGTATGGCATATTGGGCACCTTTCCATATTTTGAGGAAAAGAAAACAATGCGTCATCATAACGTAACAGATATTACGGTTGTGGTACTAAGTTTCCACATAGCTTAAGTATAACTCTCACTAACCCCGATTAATTTCTTTAAATTTCTGGATCGTGTGTTTGATGGCTTGTTCTGTTGGCAAACGCTCCATTGAACTGGCGCCATAGAACCCATGACAATTGGGACAATGAGCCATAATATAGGCGACATCTTCCGGTTCCAAAATTGGGCCGCCGTGACATAGCGTAATAATGTCATTTCGGATAGTTTTAGCTGCCGAAGCACAAGCGTTAATGATTGGTATACAAGATTTCAGATCATATGATGTATTAGCACTAATATCACCGCCAGTGGTTAGCCCCAGATGTACAACAATGATATCAGCACCTGCTTGTGCCATAGCCTCAGCCTCTTTTGCATTGAAAACATAAGGAGTGGTAATCATTCCTTTTTCATGTGCCAGGCGGATTAGCTTAACCTCCAGTGCATAGCCCATGCCTGTTTCTTCCAGGTTTTTTCTGAACTTTCCATCAATCAGTCCTACTGTTGGGAAGTTCTGAATACCAGCAAAACCTTGTGCCTTCAGTTCATCCAGGAAAAGAGATAAATTACAGAATGGATCAGTACCGCAGACACCCGCCAATACAGGTGTTTCCTTAACTATCGGCAATATTTCATTACCCATTTCTCTGACAATTTCATTTGCATTACCGTATGGCATTAATCCGGCCAATGATCCTCTGCCAGCCATTCTGAAGCGTCCAGAATTATATACGATAATGAGGTCTGCCCCTCCTGCTTCTTCGCAACGCGCCGAAAGACCACTACCTGCACTCGCCCCAATAATAGTTTCGTTACGTTCGACTTTTTGTTTTAGAGTTTCAATAATCTGATTATATTTTTTCTTCATAAGAGATTCCCTGGTGTTCTATAATTTCCTTGAGTTGTTGTATTACAAGAGTACAAAATTGTGGTGAATTTATGTGAAAAGGTGTTTTTATAACTTTTCGCAATTTTGTTTGTTTTATTGTTTTTTTTAGTCCATGACAGAAAGCCTGTGTTGATGCAGGTAAATAAAAAGGTTGTTCAGGGCAATCTAGCGCAGAGAATCCGCCTTCCGGAATAATGAATCGAATAGGTCCATCACACTTATTAAGTTTGTTCCCTATCCAGATACCAAGCTGATAGTTTTCTTCAGGTGTCGTTCGCATCAATGTCACCTGAGAGTTATGCTCAAAAAACAGCCTGTTGCTGTAGCGTTCTGGGATCGTGTCTTTTGCACCAAAGTTAACTATGTCCAAAGCACCAGCACTGCCGATCCACGGAATGCTTTTTTTTGCAATGACATCTAAGCGTGTGTCAGGACAACCCAAAACCCCCCCAAATAACAGATCGGAAATTTCTGTTAATGTAATATCTAAAACACAAACCAATTTGCCGTCCTTAGCCAATTTCTCCATGCTTGTTCCACCATTGCCGGTAGCATGAAAAGCCAGGCAATCGTATTGAGCATTTAACTCAGTAGTGAGCTGATTAATGCATGGAGTCGTTATACCAAACATCGTCAACCCTAAAGCGGGTTTATGAATATCAGCCAATGGCGTAAAATAATTGACAGAGCCCGCCATCATATTTGCAGCATTAGACAATACTGCACGAGAAATACGGTTGAGTCCGTTGAGATCGGTTACCGTATACAGCATGGCAATATCGCTGTCCCTAACGTAGGCCGAGACATTCCCTGACGCCATCGTTGATACCATGATTTTAGGCAAACCGATCGGCAGGCTTTGCATAGCCGGAGTAATCAGCGCTGTTCCGCCTGAGCCTCCGATACCAATCACCCCCGCGATATCGTCGATTGAACTGTTCAGGAAATTTGTGAGGGCGACAGACATCGCGGTTATCGCTTTATTCCGTACGCCACAAAAAACGGGATCAACGCCAGCGGGATGATACTCAGCCACCTGAAGTGAATGAATATCTATCTTTTTATGCTGATTATTCTG
>NZ_JAJAFZ010000137.1:0-3354 GCF_025384895.1 Photorhabdus kayaii | reverse complement strand
GTTGAATAAAGAGGGAGATGCCTATCCGTTAAAAGAGGGTGAAAACTTGATTGCACTGCAAGCATATGTGCAGGCAGAACCCACTGCGCTAGCTAACCAGACGATTAAGCGAGGCGCATTTCATGCGATTGCGACATTTAATCTGAATTATGACTAACTTGCACGGTTTTATTAGGTACTTAAATGAAAAAGTTATTTTCTGTTTGCCTGGTACTTTTATTGCTGTTTTCATCAAGTGCGGCTGCATCGATATTTTCATATATCACTAAATCCGAGGGCATTCCCACAAATGCCTATTATACTTTTGTCATTGAACGTTGGGACCCAGAAAACGATTTTACGCCAAATCCTTGTTATGGTTATTCTGCGTGTTGGATATCGGTTAACCATCGCCATTTTGCTGATGGATATTCAGGGCAGCCCTATAGGCTATTCAATACTCGCGTAGAAAGATTCAAGACAATGAAACAAGTGCAGGCGGAGATATTGAAATATACCAGTTTTCCGATTACCGGCGTTGCAAAACATTTCGGCCCTGCGATTCGATCGCATCAGGAGTGTGTCGGGCTATTTTATGAAACCGATCAAAATGGTTTTCATGGAAGATTATTACCCGGATCTTTATGTGGCGTTGCACCACCACCGATAGGATTTTGTCAGGTCAGAGAAGGCTCCGTTGAACTTAATTACGGTAGTATTGATGAGGCAAAATTGGAAGGCGCAACCAGAGCGGAAAATATCAATGTGACCTGCAATGTAGACATAGAGATTATCGTGACAGCGACGGGACCTGATAGGGGATTAGTACCTTTAAGAAGTGATGGTAGCTTGAAAGCTAAGTTGCTATTAAATGAGAAAAATGGTGAAGACGGCGTTGCTGTGTTTGTACCGGCGGGAGGAAATGTAGCCGTTACAGTGAAATCAATTTTACAGAAAAATGGCAGAGTAGAGGCAGGACCTTTCTCAGGATCAGGGGCAATAATTTTGGCGATGCCATAAAAAGGTGTTTTTTTAATTTAAAGGCTGGGATGAAAATGAAACAAGATCATCTATTAGTAGGGAAGCGTATTCAAAAAAGAAGGAAAGAGTTGGGTATGACTGCCGCCAAATTGGCGGAAAAAATAGGTATTAGTCAGCAACAACTCTCACGTTATGAGAGAGGGATAAACCGAATTAATTTATCCCATCTGGTGCGGATCGCTTCAATATTGGAGACGCCGATAAACTGGTTTTTCCTTGATTGTAGTTATCCTGCTACCAATAACAGCATCAATAAATTAACAGACCAATATATCCCTATTGCTGAGGCTACATTGGGTAAATTTGGATGTTAACTGATCTCGACTCCAATCGGGGGATCTATAAACCCGTTGATGACTGAGTTTTGTGACCGACGGAACGGTCACTTTTATGATTTCTCTGTCAGCCATGTTATTACCACAATGTTATTACCACAAATTAAAAAGTCCATTCTTATTTATCTCCCCTTTTGACGAAGTTATTAAAGTTCAGATAGTAATTTAATCATGTAATAGCCCGGTCATCCATTGAAGCAGGAATCCTTTTCAAAGCCCAATATGCTCCGACAATGCTGAAAAATTTATCCGATGCACCGTAAAACCCCATTTAGCAACTGTCTCTTGATCATATTTCATAGATCAAGAGACAGGATGAAGACAGGGCCGTTTTCTGGCGCTCAACATGCTAGTCAACCGAACTTACCCGGATATAGGCATAGTGCATACTACCCTCAATAGTCTTTAAACATGATAAAGATTTGTAGAATACTCTATAAAATTGGCTTTTTCGAGGTTTATAGAGGGTTATTGCCCTGTTTTTCATAAGAATGAAAAGGTATACCTTTATGGATACCGATCACCCTATCTGTTACAGCCATATCACGATGGGTTCAAGTTCTGGTGAATCAAGGTTAAGTCTATTTAATTGGCGGTTTACCTTTAGACGGTTGAATCTGACGGCATCAAGATCATCTATCAATGGACGAATCTTTCTGACCGTTGTCGTTTCATCAGCATGAGCAATGCCAGTGTTTTAGTAGTTTCATCGGCTAACGTCGCGCCGGGCATTCTGTTTCCGGCCAAACAAAAAGGGACGTTAGATTAGAATTTTCGAGAACAGTTTCAATACGGATATCATGAAACCAGTGCTCGAAAAAGTTGTACTCGTAGGTAAAACGGTTACCGGCATCAAATTCAAAGTCATCAAGCGTAATTTTGTAGGGGTCATCAGGAAACCCGAGTCCGCCGGAGTAGGAAATGCCGTAATTTTTGCCATAAATACGGCATTGATGCAGGTGATTATCCTGCCATCCCTGCGCGATCTGAATGATGTAATGAAAAGCCGCTAAAGATGTCTCGCCTGATAGCCTGAATCGGTGCTAGACCATAGGACTGATACCTCCAAGGGCAATTTTCACGATATAGCTTTTCATGGTGAGGTGCCGGATAAAAGCGTGCTTAATTGCTCATTCTATCGCCTATTTAACAAAGTGCCCCACAGAATTTTATGGTCTCACTTCCTCTGGAAGAACCTGAATACGACCGATATAAGGCTTATCCTGAATACCATCATCAGAGTAGTCAGAGGCTGGATCAACTATCACGGTATTTCTGACAACCAGAGAAGAGTCGAGCAATTTATCTACCAAAGTACGCGAATAATCTATCGATGGTTCAACCGGAAAGGTGGGTGTCGTCGGCTGACGTGGGAAAAGCTAAAGCTACTCCTGAAAATGCTGGGTTATCCGTCTCAATGGAGAACACATTCAATGTTCAATTCTCGCTGAATATGTGTGGGGGCACTGGTCTGTCGGGAGCCGGATGCGGTAGTTCCGCACGTCCGATTCTGAGGAGGGGGCTGTCTAGGTGACTAGACAGCTCTACTCAACCAAACCCCAATAAGATTTTTTTTGCCGAAAAATCACATAGTCATCCTTAATATTAATGAATAGTTGATTTTGTTTTTTATTTAAAAAACAATAAGTTATGTTGATTTATTCTGTTTTGATTGATTTGCATTGAATTAGTTATTCTTTTGTTCTTTATCGGTTTTATATATGTTAACACTATTGACAAGTTTTTTATTTGTCCCTAACGTATATTCTGTACGCGACATGTGTGTACAGTGAACAATGATGTGTTTTTTTGAACATTTTTTGCAAACATACAACAGTAAGGAAAATAAGATGGATAAAGCTCAAGAGCTGGAACTGGCTGTAGCTGAACTGAACGCAGAAAACGCCGATGTTGAAAATGAACTACTGCTGGATGTTGCTAGTGGGGTCTCTAATAAAGAGTGGCAAGAATAATACCGTGTGGCCGCAATGCGGCCACC
>NZ_JAJAFZ010000136.1:0-3372 GCF_025384895.1 Photorhabdus kayaii | reverse complement strand
ACCAAGACACTGGCCGCCTTAGCGAAACGCGATTCAATCAAATCCCTTGTTACCCAAATCGCCGTGGGTGGCGCATTAGGGGGCTTAGACCACACGATGGGCTGGGGAAAATTAGTGGAGGGAAAAGGCGTTGTCGATCCAATAAAAGCGCAGCTTCCCTTATTGAGTAATCAGAATTGGAGTCAGGTGGCCCAGCGTGTTGCGGCGCAATCCATCGTGAGTTCAACAATAGGGACGGCGATTAACGGCGGCAGTTTTACGGATAATCTGCAAACCGCGTTGTTGAGTAATATTGGTAATCAGATTAATGCGGAAGGCGCCAAACTGATTGGTGATCAGGGGCAGATTCTGGATGTTCCGGGTAAAGCGATTAGCCATGCAGCAGTGTCTGCTCTGGCGGCGGAGATTAGCGGTGGAGATGCTAAAGGGGCGGCAGTGGGCGCATTAGCCGCAGAACTGGCCGCCATCACCTTGGATAAAACCTTTAGCGATCCGATGGCAATTCAGGCCGGTGGTAAAATCATCGGCGGCGCTGCGGGAGCCATTGCAACCAACAGCGCAGAAGGCGCCAACAGTGGCGCCAATGCCGGTGAAATGGTGATTGTCTATAATTCACTGGCACATCTTCTGTCCGCCGCAGAGAAAGAAAAGTCGGGAACACTCAAAACCTACGAGGAAAAGAAGCAAGCTTTTTGTCAGCAGTCACCGGAGGCGTGTAAACAAGCCGGAGGTGTCATCAGTTTTGGTACTGACTTCGTGCCGATTGTCGGAGATATCAAAGGCTTTGTTGAAGCTGAGAGCGCGTTAGATTATCTGGCCGCCGCAGTAGCGATTATTCCCGGTGCGGGAGATGCCGCCGGGAAAACTATCAAGGCGGTAGAGAAAGCCTTACAGAAAGGTGATATTGGGGAAGCTTCCAAACTGCTCAATAAGGCCAGTGATGAAATTACATCAGTCTCACGCCCTAGCCATAGAAAATCAGAAATTGATGTCGGGAAAGATTTGGGGGATGGATGGAATGGTCAGGTTACATTTAAAGAGGGTAAGGAAGTCCCCTATGGAACTAAAGGCAGTGTTCGTCCAGACTGGTGTCAGGGCAATATTTGTAGTGTTGAAGTGAAAAACTATAATATTGCAACGAACAAAAATGGCTTGATTAATAATGTTGCCAAACAGGCGATTGAGCGGCAGAAGAATCTGCCAGCAGGAATGGAACAACGGATAGTTATTGATGTTCGAGGGCAAACCGTGTCACTAGAACAGGAGAGGGAAATTATTAAAGGCATTGTTCAAAAATCAAATGGAATTATAGACCCAGCAGTGATCGAATTTAAAGGGTAACTAACATGAAACATATCGGTTTTTATGGTGGTAGTTCTATTGTGGAACTTGGTTCTGTTTCAGAAATGACCCAATTTTTTTCTATTTTAAATGAACAGATACACGATATTAACGATCGAAAAATCTTGTTTCAGTTTTACCAGAAGTATCTTCATCTTTATGAATTAGAAACAGCATCTTCGTTAGTAACACAACTCCAGCAGAAATTATCAAAGGAGCAGAAATGCAGATTTTTTAAATATTTTGAAGGAATAGAGCGTTGTATAAAATCCGCTCAAGTATTTCATGAAGACTGGGGTATTTATAAGCCAGTCAGAATAGTGATAACAGACATGCCTGATTTTATGACAGATAGAGATCGCCCTCTTGAGCAATACGATGCTTTAGGTCCAGATGACCCGCCATTCTGGTTACGTTAAAGAAGTTCTCGATATGCTGAACTGACCAAAAAATTGGACAGGTTACACTAAACAGCTAATGATATCTGAGTCTTGGAATTCTACCGGACTCAGACCATTCAATTTTAAAGGTTTTGTAGAGGCTAAGAGTGCATTAGATTATCTGGCCGCCGCAGTAGCGATTATTCCGGGTGCGGGTGATGCCGCCGGGAAAACTATCAAGGCGGTAGAGAAAGCCTTACAGAAAGGTGATATTGGGGAAGCTTCCAAACTGCTCAATAAGGCCAGTGATGAAATTACATCAGTCTCACGCCCTAGCCATAGAAAATCAGAAATTGATGTCGGGAAAGATTTGGGGGATGGATGGAATGGTCAGGTTACATTTAAAGAGGGTAAGGAAGTCCCCTATGGAACTAAAGGCAGTGTTCGTCCAGACTGGTGTCAGGGCAATATTTGTAGTGTTGAAGTGAAAAACTATAATATTGCAACGAACAAAAATGGCTTGATTAATAATGTTGCCAAACAGGCGATTGAACGGCAGAAGAATCTACCTGCGGGGATGGAACAACGGATAGTTATTGATGTTCGAGGGCAAGCAATAACTGCCAAGCAAAAAATGCAAATAGTTCAAGGAATAGTGCAGAAATCAAATGGTTCTATAAATTCATCATCCATCAGGTTTAAAACAGAATGAAAAATGTTGGTATACATGCCGCTATGACATTAGCTGAAATAGGCACTGCATCTGATATAAATGGATTTTTCAATTTAGTGGTAACGTTATTGGAACATCGTAATAAAGGGAGTAAGTACCCTTGGGTCACAGAAAATCTCTATCGGCGTTCTTTGAAGTATGAGGAATTATCAAGTGTCAAAAGAGATCTTGACAGTATAGAAAGGTCATTTTCACAGATATCAGCTAAAGGTATTGATTGGATGTCGTTAGGAGTGAACGTAAATAATACGAAATTAAATCTGAAAGGAGAGTCGCTATCAATTGTTTTCAAAAGGATTTTTAGTGCATTTTCTGAAGCATTAGAATGTACTGAAGTTTATTATCAAGAGCTTAACGAATATATCCCTGTAAGAATAGGTTTTACTGATACACCATATTATATTGATGAGATTAATCGCCCCCTTGAAAAATACGATGCTTTAGGCCCAGACGATCCTCCATTCTGGTTACGTTAAAAAAAGTTCCCGGCTTTGTGAACTGTACTCCAATAGTTGGATACTCAACTGATAAAGGTGCAGTTCATATACCGGGGATGGTGATTGCGATTGCGGTCGCTGCGGTCACGGCAGGTTCGGGCCTGGCGGCTTGGGCGGGAAGTGGCGCCGTGGGGGCGACAGGCGCTACGGGAGCCACGGCGAGCGCGGTTTATGGGGCGGCTTATGGCGGAATGATAGGGTTGACCTCACAGGCGGCGGTGGCCTTAGTTGAAAATAAAGGGGATCTTACCAAGACACTGGCCGCCTTAGCGAAGCGCGATGCCGTCAAATCCCTCGTGACCCAAATATCCGTGGGTGGCGCATTAGGGGGCTTAGACCACACGATGGGCTGGGGAAAATTAGTGGAAGGAAAAGGCGTTGTCGATCCGATAAAAGCGCAGCTTCCCTTATTGAGTGATAA
>NZ_JAJAFZ010000135.1:0-3926 GCF_025384895.1 Photorhabdus kayaii | reverse complement strand
ACTGACTCAGATATTATTAGCCGCGTAGTGTATGCCTTAACTTTATGAGGCACTTCATATTGATTGGAATTCCATTTCAATTTGCTATAAATTGTATATTATCTGCAATCTGTTGTATCTATTTTTATACTCTCTCCATCAGAGATATTCCGTATTTGCAGAGCAAAATTAGCTCTAATTCTCATGGCTTCAAATGATCGGATTAAATAAAGATTCTCCAATTCATATTCTCCGCAAGCAACGAAAGGAATTTTAGGTATTAAACGATAACCAGATTGAATAGGGCCATTAATTTTTTGCCAAGAATGCGCTAAGGAATATCCAGTTAGGACTTCATAATCTTCCAATATAATTCCACACCATTCATTTATGCTTTCAGCCAACTTATCAAATAAACCCGTTTCAGGATCGAATGCATAAATACAATCATCTTTTAAACAAAACTGATTTCCAAAGATATCTTCTGCAAAAAAAGAGCGTCTTTAGCCATATCTTCATATGAATTAATCCATAGTTCACAGTTATTCCAGTCTATTAGGCCGATTTCTTCGCTCACTGTTTCATATGGAAAAACCCGTAAGGCTGACTCAAACCCATAAAATCCATTTTTTTCGTTAATAGACAACTGCAACAGATACAGATTATCAGCCAGTTGCCCCGCGCTAAGCAGAAGCTGGTTTCAGAGATGTTGGATGCGGTAATTGCACAGGCACAACAGTAAAAGACAGACAGCTAAGAGAAAGGATTTTTTAACGCGGATGGAGCAGGCGGCAACCTGCCACAACCGCTAACCACAACCAACTAAGCAGGAGTTGATTTATGGCTAACCGCGATTGTAATGCAGATTTAGCGATTTCAAAAGCCCGGCGCAGCTATAAGGTGGGGTATGCCAGCACCCGCCACGAAGACCGCAGCACCGGTATGACCCGCTATTACAGCCAGCATCCCAGTTTGCACTTAAAAGGGAACTGGCTGCAAGAAGCGGGCTTTGCGACCGGACAGGCGGTGAACATCACCGTTGAACGGGGGCAGTTGATTATCCGGCTGGCTAATGAAGGATAATTAGCTGGTATATAAAGTAAAATCTCGGCGTTGTTGGCCGAGATTTATATTTAAAACATAAATTCTTACCTTTAGTTAACTTCACCAATATACCAGTATTCAGAATAATAAGGCTTTCCCTCATCATCTTCACTTATTCTAAGAATACCTAGCTCTGAAAAACCATCGGGTAATCGTAAGTTCCATTCTTTGCATAAGCTTCGTTCACTCAATAAAGTTATTTTACCAAACCGACTATATCCGTTACGCGTATGTTCATTGAAATATTCCTCAGATGTGAATATACATAATTCACTTGAAAACATATCAGGCAATACAATGGAACAAGTAATTCTTATATTATTTTCGTTGTCTGGCTTCACCTTATAAATGTTATAAGCTGCATCTATCAAATCTTGAGCACAAATAGATTGAATGTTTTTATTTGTCTGTTTTCCTTGTACCAAGGCTGAATGCACCGGAATTTTCACATTCCAGTAACCATAAGAATAATCATTTTCAGTGATAACAGGAAAGTAGGTCCTATATGACTCGGACCATATTTTCAAGGAACGTAGTCTACGTGGTATACCACGCAGTTTTTTATTGCTCAATGCTATTCTACGCATAGACATTTATAATTTCCTTCCTTTAGCAGCATCAGTTTTGGTCTGGTTTACCGTACCATCTAAGTTTAAGACAGCCTTAAATTTTCCTTTGTTATCAAAAACCTCAAGATGGTTTTTATGTTGACCATCAAGATATAGCTGATCACCTTTTTTAATCACTTTTCCAATATTGTTATTGGCTTTGTAAACACTCTGCCCCTGATATATTTGGCTGGTTTTTTGTGTACTATTTTTTATTTGAGTACCAAAACCGGGTTGAGTAAGAAATTCTTTCATATTTCCAACAGCTCCCAGATTCGGTTGATACGATTGCTTGTCTTTTCCAACATCTCCACCGCCTTTTGCTCCAGCTTTACTGATCCCTCCGGCCACTCCCGCAGACGCCGCAATTCCCGTCTGCCCCATAATCTTCACGATTTCCTGGGTGGTTTCTTCTGAACCGCCAGTGACTTGGGCACGATGGAGTACTAAATTCCGTGACGCGTCAATATTCGACATCGCACCGCGTAAATCTGCCCATTCCCGCACTTCTGCTGGCGTGAGGGAATCCAGTCCCTGCATTCTGGCTTTTTCCTGGATTTCGCCTATCCGAGCACTGTAGTCACCTTGTAATGCCCGCAGCTCTTTAGCAACGGCAACGCACTGGTCAGCCCCTGAACACGTTGCTATCCGCTCTTGAACCTGGTCATATTCCTGCCGATATTTATCCCTAATGGCAGAACGGCAACTGCTATCACCCTGACAATTAACCAGTTCCTCACTTCTTGAACGATTCTGGTCAACGCTTAGATGATTATTGTCTACAGCAAAATCCCAGCTTAACAGCTGGGATCGTTCTTATCGGGTAACTAACGAATATCAAATAACCAAAGAACAAAGCCTGCAAAGAACCCTGACGTACTAACTTTTAGATATGTTCCAATATTATCGCCAATAAAGTGAAAAATTTCTTTTCCGCCTCCAACCCAATAACCAAGTGCTGCTGCTATCATACACATAAGAAATATGAATAGAAAAAAAGAACAAGATAAATACAGCAAAATTACTATCGATTTATTTTTTTTCATTTTGCTGCTCCTTGTCTTTTATAGCCTGCCCCATACTGTCGTTAAATATACCTGATGTTACTGAATCGCCGACGTTACCAGCTATAGATGGAACTGAACTCTGTTTCACAGGTCTTGTAATCGTCCAAATCCCGATTGGTTCCCATTCAAGTTGTTTCGATATTGGATTAAGTACTTTCTCCATAGGTACTTTAATAACATTACCTACGGCATAGCCTGCACTGGCTCCGCCTTTACTTATTATTGCATTCAAGAAAGGATCATCTCCTTTGATTTCTGCTGTGTAATAGCCGCCTACTGCATTCCAAGTAACGGTTGGGTTATAACCTTTCCCTGCTGTGATAGCGCCGACAACACCTGCTCCAATTACATCAGATAACTTCACTTCTCCTGTTGTGCCATATTGAATAGCTGCATTTACACCACTGGTGACGCCTGCTGCAAGTAGCTGTTCTTTACCTTTTGCCCCCTGAATCATCGCCTTTGCACCAAAGACCATTACAGGCCATGAAGTTGGATCTAAGGCGACAGCGGCAACTCTGTTAGAAGTGGTAATATTATCCTTCAAAAACTGCAAATCCTTACCATTCAAATACTGCACTATTTTGATGGTGTCGGGATCTTTTAGTTTCTCTGACAATCGAATTTGTAACGATCCCTCATCAAGCGCAATATTCGTATTTGCTTGAATAATTTCTTCATAAGTCACGCAGGTAATACCGCCGCCTTTGCATTTTTCCTCTAATTCGGCACTATTCTTATTGCTGATGTCCAAATACTTCTGAATGACAGCACCGCAGTCTCCTCCTTTGGCCTTACACTCGGCCAACTCTTTATCAAAACGGCGGCTTTCTTCTTCATGAAGATAGTTATTCTCAATCGCATTCTTCCCGGCTTGGGCCCCGGTGATGGCGCTGCCGGTAGAGTCACCGGTAATGCCGCCTGCCAGGCCAGCCGCCAGGGTGGAGAGGGTGCTGATGGTCTGTTTTTCCTCTTCACTTAAGTCACTGACTTTAGCATTTTCTCCGTGAATGTGCTTCATCAGTTCTCGTGCGGCCAGTTCACCGGAAGCCGCTCCTGCCGCTCCCGCCAGCGCATTGTTACCACTGACTTCGGCGGCTACTGCCCCCAGAATGGCATGGGCCAGCGTATTGGTGACGACATCGACTTGATGGGTTTTCGGGTCGGT
>NZ_JAJAFZ010000134.1:0-3946 GCF_025384895.1 Photorhabdus kayaii | reverse complement strand
ATTAAACCAATTCTCTTAAATAAAAGATTTTTCCTGACTGCAACAAGTTTACGAAAAATCAGAGACTATAATTGTAGAAAACCGAGAAGCATCCCCGAAAAAGCAAGAGTATTTAACAGCATTAAAAATGATTAAAGAAATGAGCATTAACTTTAATACCGTTAACTCTCTGCTATCCTCATTAGTTTTAAACCTAAAAAATCAGATATAGAAAAAGGAGAAACGAGAAAACCTAAATATCAGTTTAATGAAAACAAGGGCGTTAAATACGGTTCAGAAAATGTAAAAACCTTTATATTTACCACAATTAAGCAATAAAAACCGTTCTTTATAACAGGTTTCCAATTAAAAATAAGCACCCCATCAGAATGAAAACCACAGTACAAGCTTATCATATTTTTAACATTACTTTTTTAACTTACATTTCCCTTTTACCTGTGATTAATCAACTAAGGGTTAAAAAATAGGTAGACCATTGATGCCAACTTTTTAAAAAACATAAAGTGACTAAAAACAACCTATTCTCTGCTATGTTTAATCCATTTATCGGTAATACTATCCTCCACTTATTTTACATTTACCTAACCAGCCATGATATATTTAAAAAGACAAACAGGGAGAGATTAAGTACATTTAGTCGAAATTCACTAACCATTAACCTAAATATCCAAAAGATAAAAAAAGATTAAAACCAGATACCGATTAAAATCATAGGTTAAAAAAATAACTTTTAATCACAGTTTAAAACCTGCTCCGGTTTTATGGGTATTTCAATTAAAGGCTTTAGCATTTGATAGTTATGACCGTACCTTTAATCGACAAGCGCCGGTCGGGCAACCACAATTAACAAGGTGTCCCTCCAGCGCGACAGGTATTCCTTGTATATTGAACAAGTTAGAACCTTCCGCAATCGCGCCGGTTTGTTTACAGGCGGGACAAAACACCGGATCACCTTTACAGGCAACCGATAGGTGTTGGTTTACCAAATAGGAACCCTTTAAAACCTCACCTCCGGTTGTTGTGGTATCACCTTTAAGGATAACTTTTTTACTTTCCACTACACTGCGCATTATTTACTCCGTTGTATTTTCCGTTTCTCGTATTAAATGCCATACAGTTGTGCCCGGTTCTGCACCTTCAACATCAAAAGCCATCGCCCCCTGAGCAAAGAAATACTGTTTGTCAGGCAGGCTGTCGGTTTGCCAGATCCCGCTGACCAGTGCCGGATGGTCACCTCTCAAAGGGGTTACATGCAGCGGTCCCCGGTCATAACGGGCATACCAGGCCAGTGTGGAAATATCATCAAAATGACCTTCGCCATAAAAGTGCAGGGAATGGCCTTCGCGGGGAATGACTCGTATTGGGCGTATCAGTTGGTTAATAGCAAAATAACTCTCCGGGACACTGCCCGGCAGTGGTGTTAAGTCCGGGTATTGACCGGCCCGGATCATCAGACCATTGGAATAAGGGGTAATCTCCACATCCCGGTAGGGGCGCAGCGTGCGGCGTATCCAATATTCTCCACCCAGTCGGTTTACAAATCGTTTGGACAGCAGGGTGATCCAATTAATGCCACGGATGGAATGTTCATACTGTAATTTAGCTGTGTGCACTGCGGAGTTCACTTGCAGGGAAGGGTAACGTTGCGCCAGTTGATACTCTAAAGGAAAGTAGTCATAGAAGTCGTTGGGTAAGACCAGACAGTAGCCACAGTCCCCACTGTCAGGTTCGAGTTGTTCACATAAAAAATCCAGCCAGGACATAAAATGAGCCATGCCGTCTTGTTCTTTTAGATAATCCCAGGGCAGCACCAGACTAAGGTAGGAGCTATCATCGTCACCATCAATTTCTCGGGAATCCAGGTAATGCATCAGATAGCGGGGAGCTTCATAGATATTTTTGGCGTCACTAACATCCCAGCTAGAAAGTTGGTTTTTTTTCTGATTAAGAATACCCTCCTCAACTTTAGCAATATTTTCTGGGGAATATTTTTTTAACCCTTTCAGCTCATGACGATGAAAACGCAGGTAAGTGCCAAATTCTTCGCGAAAGCGCCGGTAGCAGGCCAGAATGCGTTGTTTTTTCTCCTGGGTATAGCCTTGTTTAAAAAACAAGGTGATAGAAATCCCAAGACGAGAAACAGTCAGTCCATCGCCATTGAGGAAGGTAAACGCGGCCAGTTGTGATTTCAACTGGGAAAAGTAATCTACAGTTTTCATCATTTTCTCCATGAATTATGAGGCGGTGGCGAATGTCACACTCGCCAATATTGCCAGGACTGCGGCTAACGCAGCGGCGCTTACCGCAGCCGCAGCGGCTAAAATTTCCACCAGTGCAATCAGCGCGGCAGCGACAGCAAGGGTGACCAGGATAACAACGGCAACGCCGGCAACAATCACCACCACTTCCAGCATGCCTTCCCCTACTTCTTTTAATATTTGCATCCAGCTAATATTTTTTAGCTCTTCCAGAGTGATATCTGAACCCTGTTGCACCGTCTGCCACCGGGCTTTTATCTCACTCTCCGTCCAGGTCACGATTTTTCCCGTTTGTTCATTAACCCAGGAAAAAGCGTAGCTGACCTGATGGCTTATCGGGTCAATAATCTCTTTACACACCCACTTGCCGGCTTGATTGAACCATGCTCCAAACTGAGCAAGGAGCTCCCGGGTACTGTCGCGGACATAATTCAACCCGTTTTCGGCCAGACCCGCCACCTCTTGCCCGAGGACAACCCAGTCTTCATAGCTGGGTAAAAACGACCAGCGGGAAGTGCTGAGAAGCGGTGGATTTTTTGTCAGCGGCTGTGGAATGGTCCCCGGCACACCCTCTGCAGGAGGGGTGGGTAAAGCTTCATCATCAGGAGGCGAACCGGGCGGCAGTGGGGCCAGTGGTATCGGATTTTTATAGTGTTGGGAATTGGGCTGATAAAGTTTTCGCCATGCTTCATCATACTGTTTTTGCTCTTCTGTGCGGTTATCGTCGACGCGCATTACCCCAAAGCGTTTTTCTGTTGCAATCTGGATATAATCAGTTTGTTGCCCTTTAGTGAGTTCATCCCCTGGAAATTTCACCTCAATCAACATTTTCAGATTATCGGGGTGTACGGAGCCATCAAAATAGGTAGCATTTCTGCCCGGCCAGCGGAGCGCTTCATCTTTAACCAGAATAATATCGGGCCGACGGATACCAATAACCCCAAATTTCTCTGCGTCTTCGGCAGAAGGCCGGGCAAACGGATTACTGGATTGCGGTAAATTATCACCATAACGCTGCTTAGAGACTTGACTGGTCGCCAGCATAGGCAGAGGAACATCCTTCTTCCCGCGGATAGCAAACACCACTTCCGCTTTATAGGGCCACAGGAAGTCATGCTTAAGCTCCTCAACCTTAATCAACCCACTCATAATGACTTGATTAAGAAAGCGAATAGCCCCCAGTTTGGTGATAATCATTGCCGGCAGACGCAGGGCGTATTCGGCTTTTTCCGCCAGATAACAGGGATCTTCATCGGCGGGAAAGACGCCTATTTCCATTGTGCAGGTGATTGATGTGACAGCCGGGCACATCTTGCCGTTGTTGGATATTGCCATACTTATTCCTCTATAAATTCCATCACATACTCTACCGGCGTGTCATAGCTGGCCCGGTATAAGGTTTGCTTCGGCTTGGGTGTTGCTTCCGGTGAATGCAGTTGCAGATTTTCTTCCGCCGCACTCTGCACAGTCACCGTTCTGCCCAGCGCGTCAGTTTTACCCGGGATGACCTGACCATCGCCGGTGGTAATGGTGTAGGGGACATTCACCAGCGGCTTATCGCTTTGCTCACTGAGCAGGGTATAGCGGGCGGAGTAGTCAAACAGCGCGCCGGCGGATTTCTTGCCGGTGATATGGTCGGTCATGGTGATGCTGACCCCTTCGATACGGATATTGCCCATTGGATCAAT
>NZ_JAJAFZ010000133.1:0-4003 GCF_025384895.1 Photorhabdus kayaii | reverse complement strand
ACCGACCCGAAAACTCATCAAGTCGATATCGTCACTAATACTCTGGCCCATGCCATTCTGGGGGCAGTAGCCGCCGAAGTCAGTGGCAACAATGCGCTGGCGGGTGCGGCAGGCGCGGCGGGCGGTGAACTGGCTGCCCGAGAACTGATGAAGCATATTCACGGCGAAAATGCTAAAGTCAGTGACTTAAGTGAAGAGGAAAAACAGACCATCAGCACTCTTTCTACTTTGGCGGCCGGGCTGGCCGGCGGCATTGCCGGTGACTCCACCGGAAGCGCCATCACCGGGGCCCAGGCCGGGAAGAATGCGGTTGAGAACAACTTCCTGAAGGCAGGTCAGATCACCTCATGGTTGGAAAAATATAAAGCATCATCTACTGATGAAGAAAAGAATCGTTTAATTGAGGTTGCTAGTAAAGCTGATCAAGATCAGCAACAAAAAGCTATTGAAACTAAGATTTCAAAAGATTATCTGATGAAACAACAGGAAGAGTTGATAAAGCTTATTCAATCACCAAATTGTGACGCTGACTGTACAAAATTAACAGAATATAGCCTTAACCAGATTAGCCCAGTAATTGATAATTACGATACATTGCAGAAAAGCAATAATATCCCACGGGCAGTAATTGCAACAATTTCTCTAGCCTTACCGACATTAGCTAAAACGGCTACACCTGCTGTTACTAATTGGATTGGAAGTACGACTATTGCAAACAGAGCTATAGGTGTAGGTACTACAGGCTTAGCCAACCTAGGAATGCAAGGTTACAACATCTACAACAATCCTCAAGAAAACTTTAGCTATACCAGTTTCGGGACATCTTTGATTACAGGCGGTGCAACGGCAGGAATGGGGTATTGGGGTACTGCTGCGACTAATACATTAGGAGCAGGTGTTTCTAGCGTAATTGATGGAAATTCTCCGTGGTTACCAATGGGAGGCGCGTTTGTAGGATCATCAGTAGGTTATGGAGTGACAAAGGGAACTACTAACTATTTGGATAATAAAATGAATCCTTGGTCAAATGGATTTAAAGAAAGATTCAATTTAATCAATCCTTCGATATCTGCACCACCGTTAGTATCCCCTGCTCCTGGCATTGTTGGTAGTGCAGTAGGAGCTGTTGGTTCTGAAACTGCAAATAAAGTAATCATGGATGAGTTAAGCTCTAAGGATAAAAAATGAAATTTATAATCTATTTTTTATATTGGTCTTTAGTTCAGAGCATAGGTGTGTTCATCACGGTCATGGCGGTAAAACTGTTAGTTAAATTTGTTCTTTATTTTGAAACTGGCGTGTTTTTCATCGGTTATAAAGATATTGTTGAGGCTATTGGAATAGGTGTTGTTATGGGGATATTCCTAGGTGGTGTTATTTGTTTGATAAATTATCTTCAACATAAAAGATTTTAGGAAAAGTTTAATGTCGTCATAATGTTAAAAAGATCCCAACTAAAGTGAACTACCCCCCGAAAGTTGGACACCCAACAAGTAGGGGGAAGTTCTGCATGAAGAATTACAGTAAGTGTTTGATCACATTTAAGCGGACATCGCCTCATCAGACCTGGTAGAACACAGCAAGCAGACCAGTAAAGGCTTACTCTCCAAATCCTCCGTCGAAACCCACGATGAGGTGCATGAACGCCGGGCACAGAGCACCACGCTCAGCGGCGACAGCGTAACCCTACAAACCGGGAATGACCTCAACATCATCGGCAGCAACGTAGCCGGCACTCAGGATGTTAATCTGGCCGCAGGCAATCAGCTCACCATCACCACCGCGAATGAAGCCCGTCATGAAACGCACTTCAAGCAAGAGAAAAAATCCGGTCTGATGGGGACCGGCGGTATCGGCTTCACCATCGGCAAAGCCAGCCAAAAATCCACTACCGATATCGACAGTAACCTCAACAAAGGCAGCACGGTAGGCAGCAGCCAGGGCAGTGTGACATTCAGCGCCGGAAAACAGCTCAACCTTCACGGCAGTGATGTCGTGGCGGGCCGCGATACGCAACTTTCCGGCCAAAACATTAACATCACCAGTGCGGAAAACAGTCATACCGCTGTCACTAAAACCGAACAGAAACAAAGCGGCCTGACCGTGGCGCTGTCCGGCACCGCAGGCGGGGCCCTGAATTCCGCAGTTCAAACGGTTCAAGCCGCCAACAATGAAAGTGACAGCCGAATCAAAGCCTTACAAGGCACCAAAGCCGCTCTTAGCGGAGTACAGGCAGTCCAGGCTGTATGGGAGGGAGAAATTATAGTGCCTGAATCTGTCGGTTTTGAGTATGTAAGACTGGCATGTGAAAAATATCTCCAATTACACCCCGAAGATGAAGACAAGGTACGTACTCTACTAGCCAAAATGCCTTATTAACATCAAGATCCCAGCCTGAGTGAACTGCCCCCGAAAGTTGGACACCCAACAAGTAGGGGGAAGTTCTGTATGAAGAATTACAGTATAAGCGTTTGCTCACATTTTAAGTGGGTACCGCTTCATCAGACCTGGTAGAACACAGCAAGCAGACCAGTAAAGGCTTACTCTCCAAATCCTCTGTCGAAACCCACGATGAGGTGCATGAACGCCGGGCGCAGAGCACCACGCTCAGCGGCGACAGCGTAACCCTACAAACCGGGAATGACCTCAACATCATCGGCAGCAACGTAGCCGGCACTCAGGATGTTAATCTGGCCGCAGGCAATCAGCTCACCATCACCACCGCTGATGAAGCCCGTCATGAAACGCACTTCAAGCAAGAGAAAAAATCCGGTCTGATGGGGACCGGCGGTATCGGCTTCACCATCGGCAAAGCCAGCCAAAAATCCACCACCGATATCGACAGTAACCTCAACAAAGGCAGCACGGTAGGCAGCAGCCAGGGCAGTGTGACATTCAGCGCCGGAAAACAGCTCAACCTTCACGGCAGTGATGTCGTGGCGGGCCGCGATACGCAACTTTCCGGCCAAAACATTAACATCACCAGTGCGGAAAACAGTCATACCGCTGTCACTAAAACCGAACAGAAACAAAGCGGCCTGACCGTGGCACTGTCCGGCACCGCAGGCGGGGCCCTGAATTCCGCAGTTCAAACGGTTCAAGCCGCCAACAATGAAAGTGACAGCTGAATCAAAGCCTTACAAGGCACCAAAGCCGCTCTTAGCGGAGTACAGGCAGTCCAGGCTGCTCGTCTGGCCGACGCTAAAGGCGGTGACGACAAAGCCAATAACAACCTGGTGGGTGTCAACCTCTCCTACGGCAGCCAGTCCTCCCGGTCAGAACTGAAACAGCACCAGACCACTCAGCAGGGCAGCAGCCTGACGACCGGGGATAATCTCACCCTCACCGCTTCCGGTACTCCAGACCAGCACGGCGATATCCGCATTCAGGGCGGCCAGTTGCAGGCGGGCAAAGACCTGCAACTCAATGCCAGCCGGGATATCCAGCTCTCCTCCAGCCAGAACACCGAACAGACCACCGGTAAAAACAGCAGCCGCGGTGGCTCACTGGGCGTCGGTTTGACTGCCGGACCGGGGGGCACGGGTATTAATCTCTCCGTCAGTACCAACCGCGGTAAAGGCAGTGAAAGCGGCAACGGCGTCAGCCATAATGAAACTACGCTGGATGCAGGACAAACCGTCACCCTCAACGCCGGTCGGGATGCGACGCTCAAAGGCGCTCAGGTCAGCGGCGAACAAATTACCGCCGACGTCAAACGCCACCTGACACTCAGTAGCGAGCAGGACAGCAACCGCTACGATATGAAGCAGCAGAATGTCAGTGCCAGCGACAGTACTACTTTCGGTCCACAACCGGGCGGCTCATTCAACCTGAGTGCCAGCCGCGACAAAATCCATAGCAACTTTGACTCCGTACAGGAGCAGACGGGACTGTTTGCCGGTAAAGGCGGCTATCAAGTAAAAGTGGGTGAACACACCCAGCTTGACGGCGCAGTCATTGCCAGTACCGCAGACAAAGACAAAAACACCCTTGATACCGGCAC
>NZ_JAJAFZ010000132.1:0-4129 GCF_025384895.1 Photorhabdus kayaii | reverse complement strand
CCTGCCCGTGACGATTGTCGAGCTGATGAGTGTTCAGGGTTAACGTGTCGGTGGATAACAACTTGCCGTCCCGGTTATCCAGCGCGGCGTGTCGGGTGTCAATAGCCAACTGTCCGCCTTGCAGATGACCGTGGCGATTGTCCAGTGGGCCGCTGGTGATAGTGGTTTTTCCTTCTCCAATAATCTGGCCCTGCTGGTTATCCAGCAACTGTCCGTCGGTATCCAGAGTCAGGGCATCTGCGGATTGTAAAGTCCCGTTGCGGTTGGTGAGTTGTCGGCTGTGAATGTCCAGCCCGCTATTTCCGGCTATCTGGCCCTGAGTATTATTGAGTGCAGTGCTGGTCAGCGCAGTTTTGCCGTCCGCCACTATCATGCCACCGGTGTTATTGATATCGCCGGTGCGCAAAGTTAAGTGTCCGTCACTCAATAACCGGCCTGCTTTTTGGTCGGCATTACGGGTATTGGTGAATCGGTGGCCGTGGGTATCAACGGTCATCTCGCGGCCAGCCTGTAACAACCCTGCGGTGTTATCCAGTTCGCCACTGTTGACCGTCAGGGTGTCTTCGGCTATCACCTGTCCGGCGGTATTGGTGAAGGGATGGCCTGTGGTCTGGCTGTCAATGTTTTGTGCCAGCAACATCCCCTGCGTGTTATCCAGGGTCTGACTGGTGGTGGTCAGTCGGGTTTTGGCTTCAAGATGACCGTTAACGTTTTGAATAGTTTTGCCAACGGTGAGGGTGGCGCTGTCCCCGGCGGCAACAATGCTCCCCCGGCGATTATCCAGTTGAGTGGCGCTCAGTTGGAGCGCGTGGCCCGCTTCCAGCCGACCTGACTGATTATCCAGCGTGTCTTTGACCGCCAGTGTCAGCGAGCCTTTTTCGGCGGCCACGATGTTGCCGTGACGATTATCGACGGTCGTTGCTTTAAGGTTCAGGTTGCCGTTGCCCGCAAGGGTACCGCGCTGGTTATCCAGCCTCCGGGTGGTGAGGGACAGGGTATCTTTGCCCTGTTGTTGCATCACGCCGCCTTGATGACTCAGGGTATCGGCGTTGATGGTTATCTGCCCGGCCTGAGTTTCAGCGTGGTTGAGTTGCAGTTCACCGGCCTGTATCGTCAGGGCGCCATTGGTGAGCAGTTTGCCCTTATCACCCAGCCACCGTTGGGTATTGAGCGATAATTGCCCCTGACCGGCCAACTGCACCGTCCCCTGGTTGTTATCGGCCTGATGCGCGGTCAGATGCAGGTCCTCGCCCTGACTGGCAATAGTGCCCTGACGGTTGTTAAGCTGGTCAGTAGTGAGGGTCAATTTCCCCTGATTGAACACGGTCCCCTCACGGTTATTCAGGGTACGGGTATGGAGCGCCAGTTCACCAGTACCGGTCTGGTTAATTTTTCCCTGATGATTGGATAAATCCGGCGTCGTGAGGTGGATTTCCTTCGCCACTAACTGGCCGCCGTCGTTGTTAAACTGGCCCGGCGTTTTCGCCGTCAAACGGTCGGCGTTGACGGTAGCGCGAGCGGTACTGATCCCCGCTTGACTGGCGGTGAGTTGAATCTGGCTGGCTGCGGTCTGGCTGTCGCTCAGGTCAATCTGTTGGCTGTGGACAGCCAGCGTATCGGCGGCCAGATTTTTCCCCTTCGCCTGAACGTGCTGCGCGGTCAGAGTCAGTGAGCCGGGACGGGTAGTGTTGCCGTTATCATCCAGTCCCGCGGCCCACACGCTGTCATGGCTGCTGTGTATTGTGCCTGCGTTGACCGTGGCATCGCCGCGAGCTTCCACCCGGCCCTGATTGCGCAGTGCTCCTTTGGTCTGTAAATTCACCGCCGATTGTGACAGCAATTTGCCGGTGTTAGTGACATCGGCAGACGAGGTTAATTGCAACGTATCCCGGCTGCTGAGGGTGCCGCGGTTCTCTATCCGACCATCGGCGGTGATATGGACCTCGCCGGCAGACGCGCCGATATTGCCGGCATTATGCACGCCCACCCCCGCCTCGGTGCCTATCAACCTAATTTTATGGGCGTACATGCCGCCCAGTGCCGCCACATCCAACGCAAACTCTGGGTGCTTTTCATCGTCAACCGATTTTTTCTCAATCTGCTGATGCGTCGCATCGACAATATTACGCCCGGTGGTCACTTTCAGGTCTTGCGCGTGTAATTTGGCGTTAATCGCCACGGAGCGGGCGATAATATCGGTGTAACTTTGCTGTGTGCTGTCCATGCCGCGCCCGTCAATCCGCACTTCCCCCTGATTGACATCAAACCCTTTCAGCCGGCCCTGTTCCATCAGCGCCTGTCCGGTGGTGAGCGTAGTGCGATGTGAGTTAATGAACCCGCAACCGTTACAGGTGATACCAGAAGGGTTGGCAATAATCACCTCGGCTTTATGCCCGGCGACTTCAATCCAGCCATTAAGGTGACTGGAGTCACGACTGTTGACCTCGTTAAGAATAACGCTGGCGTCCCCTTTGGCTAACCACGGATTGCCCGCGACCATACCGCCCAGTTGCGTCTGGGTGGCCTGATGGCTGTTATTGAGGATCACTCCCTGTTTATCCACGTCAAACTGACGGTAGGTATTGTGGGAAACGCCGTCGGCGCCCGGGGTCTGGATATTGACCTGCGGCGTGCCGTTGGCGCTGCGAATGATGGTCGGCTGCTGACGTCCCGGCGCCTGTCCGTCGGCCACAATCGCCGCCTGCGCGGTGAGCGAAACTCCGCCAAGGGCGAATAACAACCCAAACCGTAGCGCGGTGAGTCGGCAACGACGCTGCGGTGAAGACGGGCGATGAGCGCGGCGTCCGGTTCGTCCCCGTCCGGCCCGCGCTATCTCGGCCACCACCATCCACAGCTGGCGAGATTGATTAAAGATAATACGATATAACTGCTTGTTCATGATTTTTACTCCACACAACACTACCCACCGGCAGTTTTGTTATTTGAATTAATACTGCCAATACAGGTTGAATCCGGCCGTGACGGGGGAAGTTTGGAAACCGGCGGGTTTGGACAGCGGGACGCCGACAAACAGGTCGTAGCTCACCCCTTTCAGGCTGCCGCGCCAGCCCAGGGCGCTCCCCGCCAGGTGTTTTCCGAGCAGCGCGTCGCTGCCCCGGCCGCCCACCTCGCCATAATCGATCCCCAGATACAGCGACTGCCCTTTCAGCGGGGTTTGCCAGTCCAGTTCGTTGCGGCTGTACCAGCCCCGATCAGCGGATAAGGTCAGCTCGCCATCAAAGCCGCGTACCGTCCAGCGACCGCC
The DNA here is from genome assembly GCF_025384895.1 of Photorhabdus kayaii. Lineage (NCBI taxonomy): Bacteria > Pseudomonadati > Pseudomonadota > Gammaproteobacteria > Enterobacterales > Morganellaceae > Photorhabdus > Photorhabdus kayaii. The sequence goes on along the minus strand of NZ_JAJAFZ010000132.1, from coordinate 864 downwards.
AATCGAGAAGCGATCCTGGGGCGTCAATGGGCTGGCGCTTATCTGACGCAAATACTGGGTTTGATAAGAAAAAGGCTGAGAAAACAAGGTTAACGGCCCGGCCAGCGTCGCCGAGAATTGGGTGATTTTAGGTAAGGCGGTCCCTTCATTGCGGTACTCTTCCGGTGCCGGTTGTGCGCCAAACCAGCGCATACCCTGCTGGTAAGTCACCCTAGTATCCAGCGTCGCGCTGCCGATAAAGTGATGATGGGACAGCCCCAGCTTCCAGCCCGCGGTTTCCCGGCGCTGAACATCGACTTCGGTCTTATCAATAAAATTGCGCGAAGTCCGGCGATAAATTTCGCCGTTAAGCAAGGTTTTCTGGTCGGCGTTACGGTGCAGCACCCGACTAAGCTGGACCGCCAGGTTTTGGCTTTTGCCCCGGTATTGGATCGCCTGATTCAGCCCGGCTATTGTCTGGGTATAATCGTAATGACTGGCCGTCACGCTCGTCATCCAGTAGCCGAAGGGCACGGAGTAATAGAGCGTGTCGTTTTGGCTGCCTTTCCCGGCAGATGCGTGAATATCGCGTCCCCCGGAGAGATAGAACAGGTCGCTTAACGCCAGCGGGTTATCCAGAAAGAAGGTTAATCCGCCCTGATAACGCCCGGTGCTCTTAGAGCCGGTATCATCCAGATACGTGGCGACTCGCCAGTGCCGTGACTGACGCCAGTCCAGCACAATATCACTCTCTCCCGGCTGCTCTGCCGGGACAATGTTCATCTCCGCCTGCACGGTCGGGAAACGTTGCAAGTTTTCTAATCCCTGCTCAATGTCCCGTAAATCCAGCAATTTGCCTTCACGCGCGGGAAAGGGGGTTATCCG
>NZ_JAJAFZ010000131.1:0-4131 GCF_025384895.1 Photorhabdus kayaii | reverse complement strand
CCTGCCCGTGACGATTGTCGAGCTGATGAGTGTTCAGGGTTAACGTGTCGGTGGATAACAACTTGCCGTCCCGGTTATCCAGCGCGGCGTGTCGGGTGTCAATAGCCAACTGTCCGCCTTGCAGATGACCGTGGCGATTGTCCAGCGGGCCACTGGTGAGGGTCGTCTTGCCATCACCGAGAATATGGCCCTGCTGGTTATCCAGTAACTGCCCGTCAGTGTCCAGAGTCAGGGCGTCAGCGGATTGTAAGGTGCCCTCGCGGTTGGTCAGTTGTCGGCTGTGAATGTCCAGCCCGCTATTTCCGGCTATCTGGCCCTGAGTATTATTGAGTGCAGTGCTGGTCAGCGCAGTTTCGCCGTCCGCCACTATCATGCCACCGGTGTTATTGATATCGCCGGTGCGCAAAGTTAAGTGTCCGTCACTCAATAACCGGCCTGCTTTTTGGTCGGCATTGCGGGTATTGGTGAATCGGTGGCCGTGGGTATCAACGGTCATCTCGCGGCCAGCCTGTAACAACCCTGCGGTGTTATCCAGTTCGCCACTGTTGACCGTCAGCGTGTCTTCGGCTATCACCTGCCCCGCGGTATTGGTGAAGGGATGGCCTGTGGTCTGGCTATTGATATGCTGTGCCAGCAACACCCCCTGCGTGTTATCTAGAGTCTGGCTGGTCGTGGTCAGTCGGGTTTTGGCTTCAAGATGGCCGTGAGCGTTTTGAATGGCTTTGTCAACAGTGAGGGTGGCGCTGTCCCCGGTTGCCACGATGCTCCCCCGGCGATTATCCAGTTGAGTGGCGCTCAGTTGGAGCGCGTGGCCCGCTTCCAGCCGACCTGACTGATTATCCAGCGTGTCTTTGACCGCCAGTGTCAGCGAGCCTTTTTCGGCGGCCACGATGTTGCCGTGATGATTATCGACGGTCGTCGCCTTAAGGTTCAGATTACCGTTGCCCGCAATGGTGCCGTGCTGGTTATCCAGCATCCGGGTGGTGAGGGACAGGGTATCTTTGCCCTGTTGTTGCATCACGCCGCCTTGATGACTGAGGGTGTCAGCGTTGACGGTTATCTGCCCGGCCTGAGTTTCGGCGTGGTTGAGTTGCAGTTCACCGGCCTGTATCGTCAGGGCGCCATTGGTCAGTAGTTTGCCCTTATCACCCAGCCACCGTTGGGTATTGAGCGATAATTGCCCCTGACCGGCCAACTGCACCGTCCCCTGGTTGTTATCGGCCTGATGCGCGGTCAGATGCAGGTCCTCGCCCTGACTGGCAATATTGCCCTGACGGTTGTTAAGCCGGTCAGTGGTGAGGGTCAATTTCCCCTGATTGAACACTGTCCCCTCACGGTTATTCAGGGTGCGGGTATGGAGCGCCAGTTCACCGGTCCCGGTCTGGTTAATTTTTCCCTGCTGGTTGGATAAATCCGGGGTCGTCAGGTGGATTTCCTTCGCCACTAACTGGCCGCCGTCGTTGTTAAACTGGCCCGGCGTTTTCGCCGTCAAACGGTCGGCGTTGACGGTAGCGCGAGCGGTACTGATCCCCGCTTGACTGGCGGTGAGTTGAATCTGGCTGGCTGCGGTCTGGCTGTCGCTCAGGTCAATCTGTTGGCTGTGGATAGCCAGCGTATCGGTGGCCAGATTTTTGCCCTTGGCCTGAACGTGCTGCGCGGTCAGGGTCAATGAACCGGGGCGGGTAGTGTTGCCGTTATCATCCAGCCCCGCGGCCCATACGCTGTCATGGCTGCTGTGTATTGTGCCCGCGTTGACCGTGGTATCGCCGCGGGATTCCACCCGGCCCTGATTATCTAACGCGCCGCCCGCCTGTAAATTCACCGCCGATTGTGACAACAATTTACCCGTGTTCGAGATACCCGAGGAAGCCGTTAATTGCAGGGCGTCGCGGCTGCTGAGGGTGCCGCGGTTCTCTATCCGGCCATCGGCGGTGATATGGACCTCGCCGGCAGACGCGCCGATATTGCCGGCATTATGCACGCCCACCCCCGCTTCGGTGCCTATCAGCCTGATTTTATGGGCATACATGCCGCCCAGTGCCGCCACATCCAACGCAAACGCCGGGTGCTTTTCATCGTCAACCGATTTTTTCTTAATTTGCTGATGCGCCGCATCGACAATATTGCGCCCGGCGGTCACTTTCAGGTCTTGCGCGTGTAATTTGGCATTAATCGCCACGGAACGGGCAATAATATCGGTGTAACTTTGCTGTGTGCTGTCCATGCCGTGCCCGTCAATCCGCACTTCCCCCTGATTGACGTCAAACCCTTTCAACCGACCCTGTTCCATCAGCGCCTGTCCGGTGGTGAGCGTAGTGCGATGTGAGTTAATGAACCCGCAACCGTTACAGGTGATGCCCGCCGGGTTGGCAATAATCACCTCGGCTTTATGGCCGGCCACTTCAATCCAGCCATTGAGGCGACTGGGGTCATGGCTGTTGACTTCATTGAGGATAACGCTGGCGTCCCCTTTGGCTAACCACGGATTACCGGCCACCATGCCGCCGAGTTGCGTCTGGGTAGCCTGATGGCTGTTATTGAGGATAACCCCCTGTTTATCCACGTCAAACTGACGGTAAGTATTGTGAGAAACACCGTCGGCGCCGGGCGTCTGAATATTGACCTGCGGCGTGCCGTTGGCGCTGCGAATGATGGTCGGCTGCTGACGCCCCGGTGCCTGTCCGTCGGCCACAATCGCCGCCTGCGCGGTGAGAGAAATTCCGCCAAGGGCTAACAACAATCCAAACCGTAGCGCGGTGAGTCGGCAACGATGCTGCGGTGAAGACGGGCGATGAGCGCGGCGTCCGGTTCGTCCCCGTCCGGCCCGCGCTATCTCGGCCACCACCATCCACATCTGCCGGGCTTGATTAAAGATAATACGATATAACTGTTTGTTCATAACTTTTGCTCCACACAACACCACCCACTGGCAGTTTTGCTATTTAAATTAATACTGCCAATACAGGTTGAATCCGGCCGTGACGGGGGAAGTTTGGAAACAGGCGGGTTTGGACAGCGGGACGCCGACAAACAGGTCGTAGCTCACCCCTTTCAGGCTGCCGCGCCAACCCAGAGCACTCCCCGCCAGGTGTTTTCCGAGCAGCGCGTCGCTGCCCCGGCCGCCCACTTCGCCATAATCCATTGCCAGATACAGCGATTGCCCGCGCAGCGGGGTTTGCCAGTCCAGTTCGTTCCGGCTGTACCAACCCCGATCGGCGGATAAGGTCAACTCGCCATCAAAGCCGCGCACCGTCCAGCGGCCGCCAATCGAGAATCGATCCTGGGGCGTCAATGGGCTGGCGCTTATCTGACGTAAGTATTGGGTCTGATAAGAAAAGGGCTGAGAAAACAGCGTTAACGGCCCGGCAAGCGTCGCCGAGAATTGGGTGATTTTGGGTAAGGCGGTCCCTTCATTGCGGTACTCTTCCGGCGCAGGTTGCGCGCCAAACCAGCGCATGCCCTGCTGGTAAGTCACTTTGGTATCCAGCGTCGCGCTGCCGATAAAGTGGTGATGGGACAGCCCCAGCTTCCAGCCCGCGGTTTCCCGGCGCTGAACATCAACTTCGGTCTTATCAATAAAATTGCGGGACGCCCGACGATAAATTTCACCGTTGAGCAGAGTCTTTTGGTCAGCATTACGGTGCAGCACCCGGCTAAGCTGGACCGCCAGGTTTTGGCTTTTGCCCCGGTATTGGATCGCCTGATTCAGCCCGGCTATTGTCTGGGTATAATCGTAGTGACTGGCCGTCACGCTCGTCATCCAGTAGCCGAGAAGGGCACGGAGTAATAGAGCGTGTCGTTTTGGCTGCCTTTCCCGGCAGATGCGTGAATATCGCGTCCCCCGGAGAGATAGAACAGGTCGCTTAACGCCAGCGGGTTATCCAGAAAGAAGGTTAATCCGCCCTGATAACGCCCGGTGCTCTTAGAGCCGGTATCATCCAAATACGTGGCGACTCGCCAGTGCCGGGACTGACGCCAGTCCAGCACAATATCGCTCTCCCCCGGCTGCTCTGCCGGAACAATGTTCATCTCCGCCTGCACGGTCGGGAAACGTTGCAAGTTTTCCAATCCCTGTTCAATATCCCGTAAATCCAGTAGCTTGCCTTCACGCGCGGGAAAGGGGGTTATCCG
>NZ_JAJAFZ010000130.1:0-4248 GCF_025384895.1 Photorhabdus kayaii | reverse complement strand
TTTTTTGTGAAAAATCGAAACAACTATAGTGACCAACTAGAGGTTTCAGGTTGGTTGTTTCGTCTTGCAGATTAAAGGTCGTTTTCCCATTTCGGTCAGTGTGCTTAGTTTTGACGCAATAGCAGGCATCCAGAGGTACGGGATTGCGTAAATTAACGTGCCACTGTCTGCCCATTTCCCCATTTGGTTGTGACAGGTAATCATATCCGCTTTTGAGCGGGATCATTGCCAGCATGCCGTGTACTGCAATACCACCCAACCCGACTTCTCTAGCGATTTTCTCATCAAAATGGATAGGATTGTAGTCGCCAGAGAATTTAGCCCATTGACTGAGATCTTCTTTACGAAATTGAACGTTCATCTGTCGGCTTTCCTGAAAATAAGTGCACAGTTTGTGCCACCAAATCCGTAGTTAACATTTAAAGCAGTGTCAACAATTTGGTGAGTTCGGTGGATATTGGGGACATAATCCAGATCGCATAGCGGATCAGGATTATTCAAGTGCATCGTTGCGGGAATCGTTGCTGTCTCTATCGCTTTGAGACAGAAAATGGATTCAATTGCTCCGGCTCCGGCAATAAGATGGCCTGTATAGGATTTTGTACTGGAAATAGGGATACGATAAGCGTGCTCGCCCAGGCTTATTTTTAGAACATCGGTTTCGTTAATGTCGTTTAATGGGGTTGATGTCCCATGAGCATTAATATAGTGAATATCTGAGGTGGAGAGCTTGGCCTGTTCCAGCGCCATCTGAATCGCCATGACCCGTCCTTTGCAATCTGGTGCCGGGGCTGTCATATCTGACGCATCAGAGTTATTGCCATAGCCAATCACTTCCGCCAGTATTTTTGCTCCCCTGGCAACAGCGCTGTCATAGTCTTCAAGGCATAATATTGCGGCACCCTCCGACATAACAAAACCACTACGATCTTTACTGAATGGGCAGCAGGCATTTGCGACAGATTCCTGTTCTTTACTCAATGCTCCAAGAATGTCGATACTCCAGACAATGAATGGATCTCTGATGCTTTCACCGCCCCCTGCTAGCATCATTTTAGTGCGTCCACTGCGGATAAGTTCAAACGCATCACCTATCGCCATACTGCCAGTTGCACAAGCTGCAACCGGGGTATTTTGATATCCTCGTAAATTCCAGTTCATTGAAATTGCCGCTGTCCCTACGCTGTGCATAGACATAATATTGGTCATAGGTGAAGCAATGCCTTGATCAGCATAGGAATGGCTGTTTTCAACGGTTGCATCTTCTCCACCCCAACCAGTGCCAAAAATGACGCCGCGTTCAAAAGGAGAATAATTTTCGTCAAGAGCGGCTTTATCGTGACCAAATGCCATCTTGATTGCTTCATCCGCAGCAATCAGCCCAAGTTTGCTGAATTTGGGCAGGTTCTTTAATAACTTTTTGGAAAACCGAGAGACATCAGGAGAAAAAGGGATATTGCCGAAAAACTTTGCTACGACAGAAGCGTCTGGGTGGTCCTCCTTTTTGTAGCCTACACGGTAGCTTAGAATTGCATCCCAAATTTCTTGGGTATTTTGCCCAAGCGAACAGATAGAACCATAGCCTGTGACGGCAACGCGGTGATAGCCTGTTTGAATATTCATGAAACATTATCTCCAAAATTTATTTCCTGGTGACATGCTTTATTTTTAATACAACCAAATAATAGGATTGGCAGATAAAAGCATCATAAAAATGAATGTTAGCTGCATTGTGATATCGTCATAGACAGCTATACCCGTCGTCTTTCAAGTTGCCTCTTTGTTGGCTGCACTCACTCAGTTGGCTGCACTCACTCACCCCGGTCACATCGTTATCTATGCTCCTGGGGATTCGCTCCCTTGCCGTCGCGATGCATCTTGAAATCCATAGGGTATAGGTACCAATTAATAAATGCGTTATTCCTGCCACCCCGTTTTTTAAATATCGTTTTGCTATTATTCCTGGGTGATTAAAGATTTCCCTGAAATTTTAAGTAAGTTATATGTTTCTTGTTTGATAGCGCTAGCCAATATCTCAATATCATCTTGGCTTGTGGTATATCCGAAACTGATGCGTACCGCACTATCAATACGATCATCGGGGAGCCTCATAGCAGCCAGAACATGAGAACGTTGTGTTGATTTGTTATTGCTACAGGCTGATCCTAAGGATAAAGAGATGCCGTAACGTAAATCTAGCCTGCTGGCTAGCGATTCAGCACGAATACCAGGGAAACTTAAATTGAGAGTCCAAGGTGCCTGAAACGCTGGATTGGTATTACCATTAATCAGGTAGTTAACATGATATTGATCTAACAGAGATAGCAAGGTTGTTCTGAGCGTTTTGTAAGTATTGAAGCGTCCTTGCAAGCCGTTCAGTGATTCTTTAGCTGCTGCCGCTAGTCCAGCAAGTCCTAAGGTGTTCTCAGTGCCGCTGCGTACTCCTTGTTCTTGCCCTCCACCATGTAGCAAGGGATTTAATTGAATACTTGGTGCATGGTAGAGCCCGCCAATACCTTTCGGGCCGTTAAACTTATGGCCGGAGAAAGATACGGTCGTTACGCCGGAAAGTGTGTCACAGCTAAAAGGAAGCTTACCAATAGCCTGTACTGCATCGATATGTAGATAAACACCGGCCTCTTTTGCTAAAGAAGCGACCGCTTCATAGGGCTGGATCACGCCGGTTTCGTTGTTAATCGCCATCAATGTGATCAGACGTGTTTGTGGCCGTAGGTTTTCCTGGATACTTTGTACACTGATTCGCCCTTGATTATCGGGATTGATCAGCGTTAGCTGGAGCCCGCGTTGCTGATACCAGAGTAACGGTGCCAGAACAGACGGATGCTCAATGGAAGAGCTAATAACATGATGAGCAGACAGATCCGAACCGGAAAGTGTTGCTAACAAGCTGGATAAGGCTTGGTTATTACTTTCGGTTCCCCCTGATGTAAATAGGATTTGCTCTGGGACTGTGCCCATCAATGCAGCCATCGATCTTCTAGCGTCAGTGAGCAACTTTTTCGCCATGCCGCTTAAGCTGTAGTGGCTAGACGGATTAGCAAAAATAGACATTGCGTCTTTAATCGCCAACTGAGCTTTAACACTTAGCGGTGTTGTGGCGTTGTAGTCGAAATATAGACTTGTCATATTTTTCCCTTTAGCTGCTCAAATAGCTTATGCAGCATATCAAGGCAGTGTTGCTGTGCGGGTTCTAACTCGCCTAATAATGCATCTATTCCCTCAGGCGATAATGCATTCAATTCTTCGAGAGTCTTACCTTTAGCATGACGACAAAATTGGTTAGACATTGCCAGGGAGGCGGTACATCCCCATGCACGAAAACAGGCATTATTTACCCGGCCTTGGTTATTCAGTGTCAGGTCGATATCAACCTTGTCACCGCATACAGGGTTACCTAATGCCAGTTTAATGGTGGGGGCGGATAACGTCCCTTGGCAGTCAGGATTGCAAAAGTTGTCAATAATGATGTTGTTAAACATAATTCCACCTTGCTATTTATACAGCGGGTGTAGCTGAAGTACCTTCATCGTCTGACATTTTTCTCTCAAGGTTGACTGCACAGCAACCAAACTCTTTAGCAGCAGCGGTACGCATAACAAACTGAACTCGCTGAGAATTACGCCAGGATTTATTAGGATCGGTACGCAAGTAGACCAAATCTTCTGTCAGTAACATGCCGGGAGTGGAAACAGAGAGTGGATCTAGGATCACTAATTGCCCGGTTTCACCCTCAGGTAGCTCACGTGTTAAATCATTAGGATCACGGACGGAGAAATGAATATAAGGCGGAACATGCTTATGGTTATATTCATCTTCGATGGCAAGAACGTTTGCTTCAACCAGACCATACATATCACGTATCCGGGAAACTGGAATGCCCATCCATTCTTCGATATCTGCATTTAATTCGCCGCGGGAGATCATATCCCCGGTAAAACGTTTCCAGCCGCCCATGGTGATTACCATGCTATCGCGATCTAAAGTGAGCTTGGTATTATTCTCTTTTAGGAACGTGATAAAACGATGGATCATGAATGGAGGGCCAATTAAATGACGAGTGAACTTACCTTTCCACTGGATTAATTGATTCAGTGCATCTTCTGGAGAAAAACGGTCCTGATTAATCATATAGCGTCGGGTATCTAACAGACCTGTCAGGAAATTAAAAATTTTGACCAGTGCCATTTCTGGAATATCTTCTGTTGACGGGCATAAGCATAGGCCGGC
>NZ_JAJAFZ010000013.1:0-88472 GCF_025384895.1 Photorhabdus kayaii | reverse complement strand
TTGAACTGGCAATTTTATTAATTGTATCTATGGATAAATAAGGATGCATCGGCAAGCTAATGACTTCTTGTGCGATTTCGTCTCCTATAGGCAGAGCAATATTGCTGGCCACCGCGGGTTGTTTATTTAGCGGGATCGGGTAATGAATGGCGGTGGGAATACCCTGTTCTTTTAATCTGCGTTGTAATTCATCACGGTTTTTAATGCGGAGAGTATATTGCGCATAGGCCGAAAGATTGTGTGGCTCAATATAGGGCGTGGTCGTGATACCGATGCCGTTCAATGCGTTATTGTAGTTTTCTGCCACCTGCTGACGTAATGCCATTTCTTCATCGAATATCTCCAGTTTGGGTAACAGGATAGCTGCTTGCAGGGTATCTAAGCGGCTATTAATTCCGATCCGGATATGGTGGTATCGTCGGTCTTGTCCATGACGGGCAATTTGACGAATAATTTTCGCCAGTTCTTCATCACGGGTGAAAATAGCGCCGCCATCGCCGTAACATCCCAACGGTTTGCTAGGGAAGAAACTGGTACATGAGATGGTCGTTAAGTTACAGGAACGTTTGCCTTTATAAGTCGCGCCAAAACTTTGGGCCGCGTCTTCTATTACGATCAGGTTATGTTTTGCTGCGATGGCATTAATTTCGTCAAAATCGGCACATTGACCAAATAAGGAAACCGGAATAATCGCTTTGGTTTTCGGGGTAATTGCGGCTTCGAGTTGCGCCGGATCTAAATTATACGTCGCAGGCTTGACGTCAACATAAACCGGCACCCCGCCCAGTAGTGCAACGGTTTCAGCGGTGGCAATGTAGGTAAAGCCGGGGGTAATCACTTCGTCACCGGGTTTAATGCCAATCGCCATTAAGGCTATTTGCAAGGCATCGGTGCCATTGGCGCAGGTAATACAATATGGCGCGCCGGTGTAGGCAATCAGCTTTGCTTCTAATTCGTCGACTTCGGGGCCTAAAATATATTTTCCGTGTGTTAATACTTTCTGGATATTCGCGTCAATTTTATCTTTAATTTTAAGTTGCTGTGCTGCCAGATCGGTAAATTGCATGCTTTTATCCTTGCTTATTTAATTCGCACGACAATATGGTTATTGAGTTGATAAATATGCTGAGTGTGTGGACAAATGGCGGTAGCTTGTCCGTGCAGCGGTAAATCGAGTTGTTCACCAAATTCACTCATCCAGCCAATTTGTTTGGCCGGCACACCTACCATCAGGGCATAATCAGGGACATCTTTATTCACTACCGCGCCGGCGCCAATAAAGGCATAAGCGCCAATGGTCGTGCCGCAAATAATGGTACAGTTGGCGCCTAAGGTGGCGCCTTTTTTTACCCGCGTATTTCGATATTCACTTTTTCTTTCAATTAATGAACGGGGATTATAGACATTGGTGAACACCATGCTGGGGCCACAAAATACCCCATCTTCCAAATGAACATTGTCATAAACCGAGACATTATTTTGTATTTTGCAGTGATTGCCGATGGTGACTTTATTGCCAATAAAGACATTTTGTCCTAAGGAACAACCTTCGCCAATTTGCGCGCCAGAACAGATATGGGTGAAATGCCAGATACGGCTGTTTTTCCCGATTTGCGCTCCTTCATCAACAATGGCACTGGAATGTATCATTACGTGTTCTGCTGACATGAGACCGATTCCATTGATTTAATAGGTTAAAGGTAAAGAAATGGTTTTATTATCTCTGGCGGATAAATAGGCGGCAATAAGCAGTTCTAAGGATTTTAAGCCTTCCCGGCCATCGGTTATCGGTTTGGCGTCGCCTTTCATCACCTCAATGACATTTTTATAATAAAGCGGGTGACCAAAGCCATAAACGGAAGTGGTTTCGTAGTTGGCGGCTTTAACTTGTTGGTCATACTCTTTTTCGTCAGCGAAATGCCATTCCTGGATTTCATTAACGGCTAAACCTCCCACTCTGACTGTACCTTTTTCCCCCAAGATGGTGATTGAACCTTCGAGATTTTGCGGATAAGTGCACATGGTGACAGCCATCGAGCCTAATGTGCCATCCCGCCAGCGGATATTAAGTACCCCGGTATCTTCCGTTTCGATATCTAAGTGGGTCGAGGTCATGGCCTGAACATCTTTGACCGGGCCGATTAGCCATTCAATTAAATCAACATAGTGGCTCGCCTGATTCATGAAGGCACCGCCATCAAATTCCCAGGTGCCCCGCCAGGCGGCTTGATCGTAATAAGCCTGGGGACGGGTCCAGAAAACATTCAGGTGGACCAGGTGGATTTTGCCAAATCGTTTTTCGCTGACTGCCCGTTTCAGTAATTGCAGGGTGGCATTTAAGCGGTTTTGTTTGACGACAAAGAGGTGTTTTTCGGCTTTATCCGCCGCCTTAACCATGTTTTCTCCATCAGCTAATCGGGTGGCCATCGGCTTTTCGGTGACGACGTGAAAGCCTTTATCAAAACAGGCTATCGCCTGTGCTGGGTGAAGGCCGGATGGGGTGGTCAGGATAATGATATCGGCCGTGATGTTATCCAGCATCGTGTTTAAGTCGCTGAAACCCGGGACGCCGGTTTTTTCTACTGCTGCGTTTAATGCGTCTTGATCGTTATCACAGACGGCGACTAATTCGGCCGCTTCTTGATGTATTTCCAGAGAATTGAAATGATTTTTAGCGATCCGTCCACAACCGACTAAAGCAAATCTTATCTTTCTGTCGTTGATCGTGCTCAGCATAATCTTATCCTAAGTTAAGCTTTGATAATGTTTGTGTGATTGGGAGAGTATTTACCACGAGTATCGACGACTAATTTGGCGTGATTGATAATTAATTCATAATCAAATTTATCGTGATCGGTGGCTAAAATAACGCAGTCGAAGGTTTTGAGACTATTTTCAGTCACAGGGTGGCTGATTAAATTAAAATGGTGTTCCCGCATTTTCGGAAAGACCGGGACATGTGGATCTGAATATTCGATATTTGCGCCCAGTTCGCTTAATTTTTCCATAATATGAACTGAGGGGCTTTCTCGCATATCATCCACATTCTTTTTATAAGCGATGCCGAGGATTAATATGCGGCTGCCATTAATGGATTTATTCGCTTTGTTCAGCGCTAATACGGTTTTGGTGACCACATAATCGGGCATGGAGGAATTGACTTCGCCGGAGAGTTCAATAAAGCGGGTATTAATACCATATTCTCGGGCTTTCCAGGTTAAATAGAAGGGATCAATGGGAATACAGTGCCCGCCTAATCCGGGGCCGGGATAATAGGGAACAAAGCCGAAAGGTTTGGTTGCCGCGGCTCTAATCACTTCGTGGATATCAATCCCCATTTTATCGGCAACCAGTTTCATTTCGTTAACTAAGCCGATATTGACCGCCCGATGAATATTCTCCAGCAGTTTTGTCATCTCCGCCGCTTTAGTTGAACTGACGGGAACAACCTGGTCAATAGCGTGTTGATACACGGCGATACCGGCTTTTAAGCAGTTTTCCGTGTGGCCGCCGATGACTTTAGGAATGGTGCGGGTTTCGAAATCAGGGTTGCCGGGGTCTTCTCGTTCCGGTGAATAGACCAGAAAGATATCTTCACCCACTTTTAATCCATTTTCTTCAACCCGGGGGAGTAACTCTTCTTCGGTGGTGCCCGGATAAGTAGTACTTTCTAACGAGAGGACTTGTCCGGCTCTTAAATACGGTTTTACCCTATCGGTGGTGTTAATCACGAAACTGATATCGGGTTCACGGTATTTATTTAACGGCGTTGGGACGCAAAGAATAATGGCATCGCATTGAGCGATGTTGGTGAAATCCGTGGTGGCTTTAAAACCGGTCTTTATCGCGTGACTGATTTTGGCGGAGGGAATATGTTCAATGTAACTTTGGCCTTGATTGAGTTTATCTGTTTTTTCTTTATCGATATCGAAACCAATCACTTTAAAACCAATATCGTTATACCTGAGCATTAGCGGTAAGCCAACATAACCCAGGCCAACAATGGCAATGGTGGCGGTTTTATTATTAAATTTCTCGGTGAGAATGTTGAGTGAGGACATATTTTGCCTTTTAAGATGATGACTTAAAAATGAAATTGTGAAAATAAATTACATTTTGTTTTTAATAGGGTGCTATCTATTTCCATAAGTTTTATTTGGCAGGTGAAAGTTTAACAAGTTTTTTAAATAGATTTTGTAAGATATATTACTGAAATAATAAATAAGGTAATAACAAAGCTACCGCACTAGGTTATTGGCTCCCAGAACTCCATAGAACGTTATAATTTTATCTACTGTTTTGATTTTTCAATGCTTTTGTCTGCTGTAATAGAAAAGCAATTAAATATAAGGTTTTTTAATGAATAATGGGGGAGGTTAAACCGTCAGACTCGCTGGGTCAAGTATAAATAAAATTTATTTATTTAATAAATTTGTAGAATAAGCTTAGCAGAAATCTGTATTACCGGCCATGAAGTGGTAGCCAAATAACCAAGCGTAAGCCGCCGAGTGGGCTGTCCTCAGCACGAACCCAACCACGGTGTTGGTTAATCGCGGTTTCAACAATGGCTAAGCCAAGGCCAGTGCCACCGGATTCTCGATCGCGGGCTTCGTCTGTACGGTAGAAAGGGCGGAATATGTGTTCGCGGTCTTCCGGGTTGACGCCCGGGCCGTCATCATCAACGGTAATGGTGATCCCTTGATTATCGGCGTGAAATACGACCGCAATATGGTGGTGGGAGTAGCGTAAGGCATTACGCACGATATTTTCAAAAGCACTGCCAAGTGCTAATGGGTTGCAGTAAATTGCCCAGGAACTCGGTGGTAAGGTTGCTTCAAGGGTTTTATCCATCTGTTCAGCTTCGAAGCGGGCATTGTCAAGAATATCGTTCCATAAATCTGTCATTTTGATGTTTTCTCTCAACAGTTCATTTTTATGCTGACTGCGGGAGAGGACTAACAGATCGTTAATCATGCTGTCTAGCCGTTGGGCTTCTGTCTCTATTCTTTCCAATTCTTTATTTTCACCATGACGGCGGCGAAGTAATGCTGTTGCAAGTTGTAAGCGGGTGAGAGGCGTGCGTAGTTCATGGGAGATATCGGAAATTAACCGTTGTTGTGCGGTGACCATTCTTTCCAATACACTGATCATCTGGTTGAAGCTGTTACCGGCGGCCAGAAATTCTTGTGGGCCGGCTTCCAGTTCTGGATGCTGGCGTAAATTACCTTTAGCAACATCGTCTGCGGCATTTTTTAATTTACGGGCAGGTTTAGCCAAACTCCATGCCAGCCATAATAGGAGTGGCGCACTGATTAACATGGTGGCAGTTAATAATAATAGTGGCCGGTCAAACATCAAATTAATAAAATCCGATTGTGGGCTATTCGCTGGACGAACTAAATAAAGTTGATAATGATCTTCTCCATCTCGAATGGAAAAGGGCCCTAGCATTTCAGAGCGGCCATATTTTTTCTTTTTAGGATGATCAGCGTTATCTGATTGTCCAATAAAGTTACGGACAACTTGCATTTCACTTCTTTGTGCGCCAATAACGCGCCCTTCGCTGGTGACCAGTATTAGGCGCTGACTTGGGGGGGCCCATTTTTCAATCGCGCGAAATAAACGGCGCCACCAAAGTAAATCGTTAGCGGGATCTTGAGCTAATTCAGCTTCGATATGTTGTTCCAGCATGACTCCCTGCCGGTATTCATTTTCCAGCAGAGAGGTCAGTTGTCTGGAATCCAGTTTCGGCACCATTAATACCAACATTAGGACTAACGCCAGAGTAAACCAGAAAATTGCGAAGATGCGTGCCGTCAAACTGTTTATCATGTCGCAGAAACCATTAAATATCCTCGGCCACGTAAGGTCTTAAACCAGGGGAGTCCATCTTCCCGCTCAGGCAATTTACGGCGTAGGTTAGAGATATGCATATCAATTGCGCGGTCAAATGGCGTGAGCCGTTTACCTAATACTTCCTGACTCAAATGTTCACGGGAGACAACTTGACCTAAATGTTGAGCTAATAGATAGAGTAAAGTAAATTCGGTACCGGTTAAATCGAGAATTTGATTAGCAAAGTTGGCTTCCTGTCGGCCAGGGTTCAATTGTAGGTTATCGACTTGAAGCGTGGGTGGGCCATTGTCGGTTTGCTGTTGTTCACTCCAGTTTGAGCGGCGAAGAATAGCACGTATACGTGCCACTAGCTCACGATCATTAAATGGTTTAGCAAGATAGTCATCTGCCCCTAATTCTAGTCCCAGAACACGATCCAAATCACTTCCTCGCGCTGTCAGCATGATGACTGGAGTTTGATGGTGTAGACGAAGCTCCTTTAATGTCGTAATGCCATTTTTACGCGGCATCATAATATCGAGTAGTAATAAGTCGATAGAATCGTCAAGGAATTTTAATGCCTGCTCTCCGTCATGAGCGACAACAACGTTAAATCCTTCCATTTCAAGTAATTCTTTTAATAGTGATGTCAGTTCACGGTCATCATCAACTAATAGGATTTTATGCATTGATTACTTCCTCCAAGAGCAAAAATACGATAACAAACTTTGCTATTCCACGACTTTACGTTCTTTTACAAGCCTTTGACGCTAGTTTGCAGCCACGTAGGTATAGTTGTCCACATTGGACCTAATAGCATCGTTCGGGGAAACGAGGAATTGTTTAATGCGTAACATAGCAGCGTTAGTTTTAGCGTCAATATTTGTTCTTAGCTCGGCTGCATCTTTAGCTGGAACAGCAAGTACAATGCACGCTGCTACGGTACCTGGTCATTGTGCACCTTGTGAGTATAAAAATGTAGGAAGTTATCATTATCGTAATAATAACGATATTGGTGATAACGACCATATGTTTAGCGGTATCACTTTAACTGAGCAACAGCGTCAACAGATGCGTGATTTGGTAGGGCAGAAACATCAACCGCGCTCATCGATGTCAATGAGTCCGACAGAGCGAGAAGAGATGCGTAAGCTGGTCACTGCGAAGGAGTTTGATGGAGTGGCAGTAAAGGCTCTGATTGAAAGGATGGTCAGATGTAATGTGGAACACCAGGTTGAAATGGCACGAATCCATCACCAGATGTACCAGCTGTTGACACCTGAGCAACAAGCACAATTGGAACAACATTATCGGCAGCGTATGTCTCAGTTACCGAACTGATTTGTAGTACCCATAGAAGCAAAGTAGTAGCAAACGAGAATTTTTCCTTGCCATAGACACCATCCCTGTCTTTTCCCCCGCCTTATGGCGGGATTTTTTTATCTGGCTAAGATTAATTCACTTTAAAATCAACCAGATAAAAGTTTTACAAGCAACTGTAAGTAGCGTGGAAATTTTCAAGTGTGGACACTAGTGTGGACACTTTTGAGTGCTACGGTTGCTTAGGATTGCTAAATTTCCATGCCGCCATTCAGTGGGTTTAACGTGATTGCAAATTGCAAATAGTCGGGTGCCAGATGAGCATACGCCATAGTTTGTTGTATATTGGCATGACCGAGTATTTGTTGCAGTGCAACAATGTTTCCACCTTTCATCACAAAATGACTCGCGAATGTGTGGCGTAGAACGTGTGTTGCTTGTCCTTCTGGTAAATCAGGTTTTATTGATTTTAACTTTGTACGAAAGCTTTCGTAATCAACGTCAAATAATTCCCCTGACTTCTGTTTGATTTCCTTTTCTAACTCTTTTGATATCGGAATAGTTCTTTGCTTGCCATTTTTGGTTTTTAAAAATGTCACTCGGCAACTCTTTACTTGGGCGCTTTTTAAGGTTGATGCTTCTCCCCATCTAGCACCTGTGCTGAGACATAGCAGCGCAATTTTTCTTTCATCCCCTGATAGTACTGATAACAGAGTTTTGACCTCTTCTTTTGTTAAAAAGGTCATTTCTGGCTGTTTTTCCTTTAACGGGGGTAATCCATTCAGTGGGTTGCTACCGCTAAAAACTTCAAGTTTTTGCAATGTCGTTATCATTCCTGATAGACGATACATATCCCGATTTATCGTTGACGCTTTGATCCCATCAGCTAGGCGATTACTGCGGTGTTCCAGTAAAACATGTTTGTTAAGACGGTTTATCGATGGATCATTTAACTGCCTGATTGTCTTCATCAGTTGTCGTTTTTCTATAGTGCCGTTCTCTGCGGTTTGTCCGTGATATAGCCACCATAAGTTCAGTAAATCGCTAAGGTCTCGTCTACTAGTCCTTGCACTGAGTTTTTGAGCATTTGCCATTGAATGACGTTCGAAAGCAATAGCTTCTGTCTTCTTGTTGAATGTTCTCCTGATGCGATTTCCTTGTCGCCCAAGAGGTCTAATGTCCACCATATAACGACCATCATCGAGCTTCTTAATTGGCATAGTGAAGCCCTCCGATGCAACAAATTGATTGACTGTCGATCCAGTCGATTAATTCCTCATGTAGTGTTAGCCAGTTTTCCGGTCTGAGTGGTGTGACGTTTTGATGTCTACACCATCAGGGGAGAGAGTTGGGCTAATTTGCCCAGATTCTGGGGCAATCTTTCCCGTCATTAGCCAGAGTGTGTATTTTTCAAATTTGGGGTGATTGGTAATTTGTAGGACGGTGCTTAATCCAGGTGCGGTGTGTTCACCTTCGTAGTTTTTGAGAGTGCTTAAGGCAATGCCTGTTAATTCACTAAACTTCATCTGTGTAAGTCCTTCGGCTTTACGTATAGCCCGAATTTTTTGTGACATGTCCATAGTTGACAGGTTCCATTTCTAAGACTAAACTCCCTCAAAAGGTACCATATTTAAGACCTTTTAAGGCGCAAAAACCCCTAAAGATGCCCTTAGAAGCAACTATAGGCGTTTGGTCTAGCCAGATTAGCAAACGAGTTGGGAAATTACGAGGTTCTTAATTGACCACTACTGAGTGTTATAGAAAGGAAATTGATGAGTGATGGAAAAAAATTCAGATGGGTACATGCAGGTTTATTATCCAGTTGATGCAGTGCCCTATCAGAAGTTTGCTGAACTGATAGGAAAAACTCCGAGTGCTGTTAAGGGAATGATTGACAAGAGTAAATTACCAATTATTCCGTGGCAGATACCAGAGGCGCCAGAGGGAGTAAAAACTCGTGGAGAAAACTGGGTTTATTTACCTGAGTTTAATAGAGGAATGCGTGACGCATATTTGAACCGTCCTAAAGAATTACGTGATGCGTGGTTATTGTGGGTTGGATTGTAAGGTGAGTGCAATGACTCAAATACCGGCACTAGAGGAATATAGAAAGGGACGGGTAAAATTTGGAAAATTACTTATTCGACCTTTACGCAAGAACGCCATAGTTCAGATTACTCAATATCAGGTCAGTGATGGTGAATATTCTTATGGCCGATTCGATTCAAAAAAGCAGGCTATCAGTTTTGCAAGGCAGCTTTACGGGAGAAAAATAAATGAACGAGTTAACGAAAATTCCGCATAAATATAAATTAACGGGTGATGATTTCAAAAAGATGGATCATTACAGATATTTTGTAGTTTCGGTAATTGGTTTGGCAACTGTGATATTAACCCCGTTATTAGTTTTTATTTACAGGTGACAAAATGGCAAATACAGAGCCGTGCCGTGCTGTTGTCTTAACACTGGATGAAAAAATTGATGGTCTCAATAAAGCCTCTGAGGCGCGTAATCGGTATTTTTTCGATGATAAAGAAAATAATAACAAATTGGACGATTTCATTGAAACTATGCGCGATCGCACAAATAATCGCGTTAGAAATAATGAACGGGTTTTGCATTTGATTTTTCACTTGGCAGGTTTTGATAAAGAGCGTTATCACGTCAAGTTTAAGGAATTAACAATAGAGGAGCGGCGCTCATTAATATTGGCAATTAATCAACTTCGGGCTGTGGCATCTATATTGCCAGATAAATTGGCATTGCCAAAATCAACCCAATATTAATTTAAAGCATAATCTAAGAAATTAATGCGTAAATTCGCAGGGGTTTTTATTGCCTAAAAATAGGAAATAAAAAATGAATATAGAGCAATTAATTAAAAGAAATAGAGAAGACGAACGCAAGATATTAGCCGAACGTTCTTCTTCACGTCTGTTAAAAATCGCGGCGCATATTGTGGCAAAGAAATTGGATTACGCCGCGTCATCTGCATTGTTGAACAGTGAAGCCGAGAAAATAGAACTCGAAGCTCGGGAGCTGGAGAGTGTCTAGGGAAATCGACCATGCTTGCCAACATGCTGAGAAAACGCTAGAGCGCAGAATATCAGAGCATGTAAACCGCTCCGTCGGTGTCTCTGCGTTTGAATGTGAAGAGTGCGACCAACCTATCCCCGTGGAACGCCGGATGAGTATGGCCGGAGTCATCCGCTGCGTCGCATGTCAGGCAGTTTTTGAACTGAAACAGAAGCATTATCGGAGTATATGAATTGGTGAATAAAACTATCTTGAAATGGGCAGGTTCTAAAATTCGCATTATGGATAAATTGCTGCCCCATCTGCCAGCAGGTCAACGGTTGGTTGAACCGTTCGCAGGTTCATGTTCTGTAATGATGAATACGCAATATGATGCGTATTTAATTGCAGGTGCTAACAGCGATTTAATTGATATGTATCAGTGCATCAAAGTGAATTGTGATGGGTTTATAAATGCTGCGCAAGACTGGTTTTCGTATTTTAATAGCGAGCATGGGTTTTATTGTCTGAGAGCTTTATTTAATTCTGATGATAAAAAATATAAATCACAGATATGGCACGCATCGGTATTTTTATTTCTAAACCGGCATTGCTTTAATGGCCTGTGTCGTTATAACTCAAAAGGTGAATTCAATGTGCCTTTTGGGAACGGTAAAAAACCTTACTTTCCCGAAGTAGAAATATTGGCGTTTGCTGCGAAATCTAAGATTGCCTCTATTCATTGTGCCGATTGGCGCGAAATACTGAAAATGGTTGATTTTGGGGATGTGGTTTATTGCGATCCGCCTTATTTCACCAACGGTGTTAATTTCACGCAGTATTGCAAAACTGGCTTTCTTCATAATGACCATCAGGAGCTGGCGACTTCTCTGAAACAGCTTAATGAGTTATTGGGCGTTCCTGTCACAGTGTCCAACTCCATTGAAGCCAAAGAACTTTATGCCGATCTGGGGTTCACTATCCATGAAATCGAAGCACCACGCACCATTGCCGCCAATGGCAATCGTCAGCCAGTAATAGAAATTATCGCGACGCTAGAGGCGGGTGCATGAGTGAGTTAATCGACTTGTTGCAGGAGCACAACAGCGATTACCAGCAGTCAAAACGCCTGCAATATGAGATGTTCAAGCCCGGTTTGCCCGGCGAGTCAACGTTAGCTGAACAGATCATGTGGCAGGCAAACCCTGATGATTATGACTGGCGTCATAAAATTATCGGTGATATGCCCGATTTTTTGGCGCTCTATTTTGCTACCCGGTACAAAAAAATATTTACCCAATCGGGGGGTGATCGCCGTCGTGCTAATACGTTTTTGCGTCAGTTTGGCGAGAACGTATTACCACGGCTGAATAAAGTCACTGAACGCTATCAATTCAAGCATCAGGTATCCGGCGTTACCCCGTTCCCCTTTATTGAGCAGTTAGAGCGATTGGTTACGTTGGAGCGTAAGGATATCAAACAGCTTGCCTGGGGAATTTCCCATTTTATGGCCGAGAACTACGAAAATACATCGGCTCAGTATGTCAATCAACAACCTGTGAGCGAACAAGACGCCAGAGAACGTTTGATCCGTATCTATGAGTTACTGGCAAAACTGACTCAACAAGCTGGCACAACAGCTCCTTACTGGCAGCAGTTCACCAAAGGCAGGGAAGGTGCCACAGTCGATCAATTGTGTGCCGGCCTCCTGCGCATGATGTCGGATAAATGGTGGTATGCCCGCTTGAAAAGAATGCGTGATATTCGCGCTGAGCATATGGCTATTGCGGTAGGTCAAGTGCAGAAATCAGCCTCTCCCTATGTTTCCCGTAGTACGCTGCGTGAATGGTTAGAGCAGAAGCGCCGTAATTGGGATTTTATCAAACAGTTTGATGTTGAGAATGAACAGGGCGACAGGGTACCGCTGGAAGATATGGTACTCGGTAGTGTGGCTAATCCCGCCGTCCGCCGTAGTGAATTGATGGTGAGAATGCGCGGTTTTGAAAATCTGGCTGACGAACTCGGCTATGTTGGTGAGTTTTATACCATCACCGCGCCATCAAAGTATCACGCTGTCCACAGTGTCGGTGGCTTTGTTTCAAATTGGAATGGAGCTAGTCCCCGTGATACACAAAAATATCTGTGCAACGTCTGGGCGAAAATCAGGGCGGCTTATTCCCGTGCGGGGATCAGCGCCTTCGGTTTTCGTGTAGTTGAACCTCACCATGATGGTACGCCGCATTGGCATATGTTGCTGTTTATGCGTCCTGAACATGTCGATGAAATGCGTGACATTATGTGTTATTACGCCCGGTTGGAAGATTCAGAAGAATTACAGGGGCAGAAAGCACTAAAAGCACGATTCCATGTGAAGCCCATCGATAAGGCGAAAGGTTCGGCTACGGGCTATATCGCTAAGTACATTTCCAAGAATATTGACGGTTACGCGCTGGATGGCGAAAAGGATGGGGAAACAGGCCAACTTCTTAAGGATATGTCACGATCTGTCTCTGCTTGGGCCAGTCGTTGGCGTATCCGGCAGTTTCAGCAGATCGGTGGTGCGCCCGTTTCCGTCTGGCGCGAATTGCGTCGTTTGAGTGGTGATGAGCAAATCTTGTCTGATGTAGATATGGATAATGTTCGATTTGCTGCGGATGTGGGGGACTGGTTCGCCTATACCGAGTTCCAGGGTGGGCCTCTGGTTGCACGGAAAGATTTAACCGTGCGGTTGTCCTATGAAATCACCGAACAGGGCAATGCTTACGGCGAAAATGTGTTGCGTATTTCCGGTGTCTACTCGCCCCGTTTGGGCGATTCCTCTTCTTTTATTACCCGTACTGTTAAATGGAACATTGTTCCTAAATTTAACGCTGATGTTAAAGGCGTGGGTTTGGGGTTTTCTGGCGGCTCTGCCGCCTCTTGGAGTTCTGTCAATAACTGTACGGGGTGTAACAGTGCGGCCAGAGGCGGTGATCTGTTAGTGGAAAAAGTTATCGATTATGCGGATTCAATCGGCATGGATTTTAGCCGGGCTATGGCGAAGTCATTAATCATCGGAGGAAAAATCAACATAGGTGAACAGTCGTTCAAGTTATGGACGGATGGCAGTTTTATTCCGATAGAGACGGAATGTCAGAAAGAAGCACGTCGCGATTTGTTGTGGCAGCGGATTAAGAATATTGGTGAAATGAGGAAAAACCTATCGTGAATATGCGTTTCGGTTCGGTTTGTTCCGGTATTGAAGCAGCCAGTGTGGCATGGGAACCGCTGGGTATGTCTCCGGCATGGTTCAGTGAAATTGAGAAATTCCCCAGCGCGGTACTGCAATATCACTGGCCTGATGTCCGAAATCTGGGGGATATGACTGAAATCCCCGCCATGATTACCGAAAATCAGGCCGATGCGCCGGATATTTTGGTTGGTGGTACACCCTGTCAGGCGTTCAGCATTGCAGGTCGGCGTAATGGGTTGGACGATGAGCGGGGAAAACTAACATTATCATTCGTGGAGTTGGCAAATGTCATTGATTCAGTCAGAGCAGCAAACGGAGAACAGCCTTCAATTATCGTTTGGGAAAATGTCCCCGGAGTTCTATCCAGTAAGGATAATGCCTTTGGTTGTTTTCTTGCGGGACTTACCGGAGAAGATGAACCATTGCAGCTGTCAAGGAAGAAATGGACGAACTCAGGTTATGTGTCTGGACCACAAAGAGCTGTTGCGTGGCGGGTGCTGGACGCTCAATATTTCGGAGTGGCCCAACGACGTCGCCGTGTGTTTGTTGTCGCAAGTGCTAGAACAGACATCTGTCCCGCAAAAATACTTTTTGAGCCAAGCAGCGTGCGTCGGCATTTTGAATCGCGCGGAACGGAGGGGAAAGCAATTACCAAAAATGCTGGAAGCCGTGTTGTTATCGGTAGTCACTGGGATTCAGGGTTAAACCCGCATCCGACATTAAACTCAGGCGGTATTGGCATGAGCAATCAGGAGATATTTTCTCAGAGAGGCAGTGGATTGGTATCTACGTATCGGTTGCTTTCGTTTGGTGAGTACCGAACGGATGATATTTCCTCAACCCTGAGAGCCAGAGACGATAAAAGTGCCACTGACCTGATCGCAATGCGGGGTGTCGTGCGCCGTTTGACGCCTGTTGAGTGCGAGCGGTTGCAGGGTTTTCCCGATAATCACACCCAAATTCCGTGGAATGGCAAGGCTTCGGCTGATTGTCCTGATGGTCACCGTTACCGGGCAATCGGAAATTCAATGGCTGTGCCTGTAATGGCATGGATTGGGAAACGAATTTTAATGCAAGCAAGGAATAAATAATGATGCGTTACAACGGAGTATCACTCTAGGAAATGATGAATTACCTCGTTAAATCGAAATTGTTCACTGAAACGACCAGGGCACGATCCCTATGAGGTGGTTGAATATCTGGCGTTGCTGATCCGCATCCGGTGACGGAATGCTGCTTCTTTGGCGAGGCTGCCTGTTGGAATACGTCGGGCTGGCATGAACTAAAATTGCAGTTGTGATTGTGTGACATGTCACGCGATTATCACTAAACCCGCTTTCAAAGCGGGTTATTGCTATGTGTCGATGCTAGATATTATTAGTGCAAGGGCTAACTTAGCTCTTGCGCTAATTTAGCTCAGGGGCTATTATTTAGGTATCAATAGGGGATTGTCGAATGTTTGAAATTAAGTTTCATGATGCTTTTAAGGAAGAATTAAAATCACTGCCTGATTCGCTGGAATTGCGCATGGTCGCGTTAATTAAGCGTTTGAGGGAAAACCCAACCAGCCTGAGAGAGCCGCATTCAAAACCGATAGAGGGATATAAAGGGCTGTTTGAGCTGAGAGCAAAAGCCAAAGACGGAATAGCCAGAAGTTTTTTTTGTTATGCCGCAGGGAAGAAAATCTATCTGTTAAGATGCTTTGTGAAAAAAACTAATGCCACTCCCCTGAATGAACTCAGGATAGCGATTGCGCGAAAAAATGAACTGACAGAACCATCAAGAGATTAAGAGGAAATATGATGCGTGATGACTTAGACCTCTACATTGAGGAAAGAACCAAAGAAAACCCCCGATTTAAAGCCACGTTAGCGGAAGAGGAGAAAGAGCTTGAGTTCGCGATTGAGATGCAGAATATGCTGACTGAATGGCGGAAACATGCTGGGCTGACCAGCGCTCAGGTTGCTGAAAAAATGGGTATCAAACCACCGACTGTATCAAAAATAGAAAGAAATATCGTTAAGGCATCCATTGATACACTCAGTCGCTATGCGCGTGCCTGTGGTGTTAACGATATCAAAATATCCTTATCATTAATAAAGTGATCGTTTTTTATTCTTTTGTTGCGGGTGCGCATAAGGGGGCATAACCCCCCATTCCCCGCACCAATCCGCAAGATCAAAAAAGGATCTCATGCCCCACAAAGCGCCAATACTGGTGCCTTTGAGATGATCTCTTGCTGGTGCATAAAAAGCACTGTATTTAGTGAGCAGGCGCGGCGGGGTCACGACTGCGCGTGGTAGCGTCTGGTAGCTTTGTTGGTCTCAAATTTCAGGATGTAATCATTCTGTATTGAAACTATATTTCTTCCAGACAAAAAAAGGCCACTCAGTAGGCGGCCTCTCGATCAATAATGCGGGCTATTCGTCCTCGTCCATATCCAACGAATACCGTTCAAACCGAATTACCTCCTCACCAATCCAGTCATTTAACTGTTTCATTTTGCTTTGCAATGGCATTAGCTCATTACGTACAAACACCTTAGCCGCCTTCTCCACATCACCAAAACCGCCTGTATTCTGTGGAATAATCCCCATCATCTGCGGTGGTACGCGATGTGCGGCCAATATGTCGTCACGGCTGGCATTCTTGATATTTAAAAATTCGTCTTTAGCTGCGGCTTCAGACAGTGGAATAGTCTGGATACCGTCTTTTTTACCGCCCGGCGCATATAAAAATAGATTGCGGAAATTACCTGGCCCCTTGGAATTTTTCAGCGCATCGCGGATATTGTCGATGTCGGATAGGTTTTGTGAGGCATCGCTGATATACAGGATATAACCTGCGTGGCTGCCGTTCAGGTAATACTTGCGGCGAAAAAGCGTAGCCGATTCATTTAGCAATGCCGACGGCAAAGCAGCTAAATACTCCGGCAATCCGTACAGTTCCTGATTAATATCGGGTTCAATCAGATGAAATACTTGCCCAGTCGGGAACGGGTATGGCTGGCTGTTGTAGCCATATTTCACAAACCAGTAGGTTTCCAGGTCTTCACCGCGTCGGGTGAACTTGGCTGGGCAATGATGCAGCTTCAAAGGCTGGCCGAGGCGATTATTGCGTTGTTCAAGATAAGCATTGCCAAATAGCATAAAGTCCAGCGCCCATGAATCGAATGCCTGTCGGCTAAGTAGCCGATGTGGGATAAAGGTACTGGTCAGGATGTTGCGTTTGACATAAACCGCGCTGCTGTGGTGCGGTGCCGAGCGAAACGACAGCGCCAGCCCGTTAAAACTGATTGGGGGTTCATACCAATTATCGACTAGCACACATTCCAAATAATCAAACACCTCGCGCCGGTCAAGGACGGGGATTGGATCGCCAAAGGTGAATGCTTCAATTGATGGGCTGGCCGTGGTTTTCACCGCCGGGCTGCGTTTTCTGTTTTTACGGCTCATCAGTAAACCTCAACAATATTTCTATGGTGGGGAGTGTCACCGGTAATCGGTTCATTAAACAGGGCGTGCATGGTGGCCCATGCCAGATCTGCGTGACTGGCTTCCTCGCTGCGGCTGGCTTGATAGGTCGGGCGGTTGCCGCTGGCGGTGGTAGAACGGCGGATCGCCATAAAACTTTGTGCAATGTCGGTCTGGCCGGCGTCAAACTCCAGCCGACGATGGTTGATAATGTCCCATGCCTTAAGTACCAGCGCGTTTTTAACGGCGGGGTTATAGACAAATTCCCGCACGGACGGGAAAAATTCTTTGACGTTTTGGTAAACCCCATGCCCGACGCCGGTCGAGTCAATGCCGATATATTCGACGTTGTACTGTTCCGTCAGTCGTTTGATGGCGTCAGATTGAGCGCGAAAGTTCATGCCACGCCACTGATGACGTTCAAGGATGCGGAATTTGCCACCCGGTACCCGCGGTGGAGCGACTACGACACAACCGGCACTGTCGCCATTCTCGCCACCTTTGGCGGGATCATAACCGATCCAGACAGGGTGATAACCATAGGGGCGTAGCATCAGGGGTTGCACATCGTCCCAGATTTCCCAGCTATCGACCATGCAACCCTGCATCAGTTGCAGTGAGAAAATGGATTCGATATCGTCCATAAACTCACACATCAGCAGGTTCTGGTACTCGTCCGGGCTATATTCCAGCCGTAACTGGTCAATATCAAACAGGTTACAGCCGCCTCTGACTGCATCTTCAACCGTGACAATCTGCCGCCACTGACCATCGGCACATCGTAGGCCGCTGGCTAATGCTTGATGGCTAATATCAATGTCAATGCGATTGGCCTTGGCGCGGCCACGGTTAAACAGTTTGCCTGACCAATACGGGTACGCGCCGTGGGTTAAGCTGGACGGTGTAGAAAAGTAAGTCTGGCGCCATTTTTTGTGCATCGCCATACCGGATGCTACTTTACGCAGTTCCTGAAATTTCGGAATCCAGAAATATTCATCCAGATAGAGATTGCCGTGATAGCTTTGCGCGGTGCGGGCATTGGTGCCGAGAAAATACAGGGTGGCGCCATTATTCAGGGTGATCGGGTCGCCTTTTAGTTCGGCGTCCACTTCCCGCGCCATTTCCAGGATGTACTGCTTGAATACGTGGGCCTGCGCTTTACTGGCAGAGAGAAATATCTGATTGCGTCCGGTAGTCAACGCATCGATCAGGGCTTCACGGGCAAAAAAGAATGTCGCACCAATTTGACGGGATTTCAGGATATTGCGGATACGATGCGCTAATCCGGCGTGATACCAATCATGTTGATAATCGAACAGGGTCGAGCGGAAAATGTCTTCCAGCTTTTTGACTTGTTCTTCACTGAACACGTTCTTTTCCGGTGGCCGGCGCTCACCTTTGTTGCGGTTAGCAATTTTGGGGTTCAGATCGGCTTCATTACCGCCGCGGCTGTATTTCCTGATCCGCGCTTGTCGTTCTAACTGACGGTGCAGCAGGTCAATTTCCTTAAAGTCCTTGCCTTCTTTTTGCTCCTTGGCGATAAGCTGACATAACCGTGCTTCAAGAGATAACTCGACTCGTTCAAACGAGGTCACCTCATCCCATTTGTCGCGACGTTTCCAGCTATGGATAGTTGATGCTTTCTCGTTGAGCATTTCCGCAATCCGTGCGATCCGGTACCCGTTAAAATACAGGTGCATTGCGTGCTTACGGGGATCAAAATCGGGCGTTGTTTTCATGCTGCCAGACTACAGACCCGTCCGTCATTTCTCTGTGTCTGCCCTGTGTGCCAGCCCAGACACAACCGCATTTTATTGTTTCCTCGACATGACGATACAAACTAGTAGGCCATGACTGATTCATTGATAATCGGGGCTTGCAATGCCGAAGAAATCCAAACCTTTTCGAATCTGTGTGGAAGGTGCAACCACAGACGGGCGCAAGGTTCAGCGTGAATGGCTGACACAGATTGCCGCCAACTATGACCCGCAGACCTACGGTGCACGTATCAACATGGAACATTACAATTTTTCGTGGAGTCCGCGCTTTGGCGATGTGGAATCGGTTTTTACCGAAGAAATCAAGGACGGTGCGCTGGCGGGCAAGCTGGGGCTGTATGGGATACTTTTACCCACCGATGATCTGGTGGAAATGAACCGTAAGCGTCAAAAGGTTTACACCTCCGCCGAAATCAACCTGGATTTTGCTGACTTCGGCGGGGCGTATCTGGTGGGATTGGCCGTTACTGACAGTCCGGCGAGCCTTGGCACTGAAATGTTGCAGTTTAGCGCTAATGCGACCAATAATCCGCTGAATTCGCGCAAGCAGCATCCGAACAATGTTTTTACTGCCACGGAAGAAACTTTGCTCGAATTTATTGATTTGTTAGAGGAAACCGAAAAAATCTCTCTCTTTTCCTGTGTACAGACGTTCTTCCAGAAAAAGCAGCAGAGTGATGATACTCGTTTTACCGATATCCATCGGGCCGTCGAACTGTGTGCCCAAGAGCAGCAGGCCACGGTGGAAATCGTAAACACACTTTCTCAACAAATAGGCAAAATAACTGCTATCAAACAGAAGCAAACCGAACTTGAAACCCAGCTTAGTGACTTAAAAACTCAGTTGAGTCAGCAAGACAGCCAGAAAACACACCGACCTGTTTCGCTGGGATCGCCGAACGCCGACACTCCAGTCAGTAAACATCTGACCAACTGTTAATGGAACAACCCCATGAAGAACGAAACTCGATTTAAATTTAACGCCTTTCTGATGCGTCTGGGTGAAATTTACGGTGTGGACGCCACGGCATTTACAGGCAAGGTAGAAGTCAATCCATCAGTTGCCCAGACGTTGGAAGAGGAAATCCAGCAAAGTGCCGATTTTCTGCAAAAAATTAACATGGTTCCCGTCAGCGAGCAGTCGGGCGAAGCGATTGGGCTAGGTGCCGGTTCGACTATTGCAGGGACGACAGACACCGACAGTAAGGAGCGAGAAACTTCCGATCCGACCCGACTCAACGCTATTGAGTATAAATGCGAACAAACCAACTTTGACACTAGCATTCCTTACAAAAAACTTGACTTGTGGGCGAAATTTCAAGATTTCCAGTTACGTATCCGTAACGCCATTATCCGTCGTCAGGCATTGGACCGCATTATGATCGGCTGGAATGGGGTTAAACGCGCCAAAACTTCAAACCGCGTTCAATATCCACTATTGCAGGATGTAAATATCGGCTGGTTGGAAAAAATCCGACAGGGTGCACCGGATCATGTCATGAGCAATATCACTGACGAAGCCGGTAAGGTTATATCTGAAACCATCCGTGTAGGAGAAGGCGGCGATTTCAATAATCTTGACGCATTGGTGATAGATACCGTCAACAATGCTATCGACCCAGAATATCAGGATGATACGGAACTGGTGGTCATCTGTGGCCGTGAACTGCTGGCTGACAAATATTTCCCGTTGGTCAATCAGTCGCAGCCCAACACCGAAAAAATGGCGGCCGATGTGATTATCAGCCAGAAACGTATCGGTAATTTGCCCGCAGTGCGTGTACCGTATTTCCCGCCCAAAGCCTTGCTAATTAGCCGTCTGGATAATCTGTCTATCTATTATCAGGAAGGCACCCGCCGACGTTCTGTGCTGGATAACCCCAAACGTGATCGCATTGAAAACTACGAATCAGTCAATGAGGCGTATGTCGTTGAAGACTATCGCGGTGTGGCCCTGATTGAAAATATCGAGATGTTGGCAGCCAGCAAAAAAGCAGCGTCGTTGCAGCCAGATAATGCCGTACCTGAGCACAATGCCGACACTGAGGAACCATAATGGCTAGCCTGTGGCAGCGTCACCGAATGCGATTA
The DNA here is from genome assembly GCF_025384895.1 of Photorhabdus kayaii. Classification (NCBI taxonomy): domain Bacteria; kingdom Pseudomonadati; phylum Pseudomonadota; class Gammaproteobacteria; order Enterobacterales; family Morganellaceae; genus Photorhabdus; species Photorhabdus kayaii. The sequence goes on along the minus strand of NZ_JAJAFZ010000013.1, from coordinate 67,727 downwards.
CAGGCGACCGAGGCTGCTCAACTGAGTCGCCCCGCGCTGCAAAATCACGGCGGTTATAACCAGATGCTGCTGATGCTGGAGCAAGACCGCCGTCATCTTAAAAAAATCCAGTCTATGGAGCGCAAAGCGCAGCACAAAAGGCAGATCTTGCCTAAATATGCGCCGTGGATTACTGGGGTATTACAGGGGGGCATAGGTCATCAAGATGATGTGCTGATGTATGTCCTGCTGTGGCGCATTGATGCCGGTGATTATGATGGTGCGCTGGATATCGCCGAGTATGCGTTACAGCACCGACTTGCTATGCCTGAAAATCATGAGCGGACAACGGGCTGTGCCGTTACAGAAGAGATCGCCGAAGCAGCCCAGCGTTGCTATACCGCTAAATCTCCGGTGCCTCTTGCCACGCTGGAACGGGCGGCCAATCTCACCCACGATCAGGATATGCCCGATAAGGTGAGGGCGGAGTTATATAAATGGCTCGGTTACAGCCAGCGGGATAACAATCAGCCGCAGCCTGCCTATTGTTCGCTGAGCAGGGCTTTAGAACTGAACAATCATGTTGGCGTGAAAAAAGACTTAGAGCAACTTGCCAGAGCGCTCCGCAGTCAGAAACACGACAACACATAACCGAACGTGCCAACGCGCCGGGGCGGCACGGGGTGGCGAAGTCTCAACGCCCTGTTCACCGCCCACCTATTCAGGGGGCAATATGGATTTTATTTCAACCGCACCCGCAACGGATAAACAGGCCACCATGACCAGTGCCCCGTTTTTTCCTGCTATTGAGATCAGTCGTTACCGTGACGAGATGCGCACAGATGGTACGGTCACCGCGCCGAGATTACATCAAGCAATTTCCAACGCCATTGTTGAGGTTAATCGCGAGCTGAACCATTGGCGGCTGAGCCATATTGATGAGGGATACTCATCACTGGCCGATATTCCCGCCGGCACTCTCAATGGCGAGAGTGAGTTGGTTTATCTCTATCGTCGAGCGGTGTTTTGCCTGACTAAGGCGAATCTGATCGAGCGTTACCGCGATATCGACACGACTCAGACCGGCAGTAAAAAGGCTGAGGCAATGGAAATCACCATTGACGACCTGTGGCGGGATGCGCAATGGGCGATGCGCCGGATACAGGGGCGGGATCATGTCATTGTGGCGTTGATCTAATGCGGGTAAGGGCACAACAGTATGACACCGTGGATTCCTTATGCTGGCGCCACTATGGACGAACACAGGGAGTCACCGAACGGGTATTAGCAGCCAATCCCGGTTTGGCTGATATTGGGGCCATCTTGCCGCAGGGTACCGAGATTGAACTGCCTGAAATCACGCCTGCTGCTGTAACGCCCATCATTCAATTATGGGATTAGAAAATGAGCAAGCAACCGGATTTATGGGCCGATTTATTGAATGGCCTGAAAAATTCATGGCCGCAGATATCCGGCTCCTTACTGGCTGTACTGATCTGTTATGGTCGCCTGATTTATGACGGTGTAGAGCGAAAAAAATGCTGGGTTGAACCGTTGCTATGTGGCGGGTTGTCGTGGGGTGTTTCCAGCGGGCTGGAACTGTTTGGCATTCCCGGCAGTGTTTCACCGGCTTTGGGGGGCGCCATTGGTTTTATTGGTGTTGAAAAACTGCGTGAATTTGCCCTTCGCGCAATCAATAAACGTTTAGGAGACAAATCACATGACTAGAGGTGTTCGCAACCATAATCCGGGCAATATCCGCCACGGTGATAAATGGCTGGGATTACACGACACACAAACAGACCCGTCATTTTGTCAATTTGTATCACCAGAATATGGCATACGGGCCATTATCAAGATTATCCGCAATTATGAACGAAAATACGGATTGAACAGTATCCGGCAGATAATTTCTCGTTGGGCACCCCCGAATGAAAATGATACCGAAAATTACATTGCATATATGAGCCGGGCGGTTGGTATTCCCTGTAATGCGGTGATTGATGTTGATAATCCGGTGATCATGACCCGATTGGTTTGCGCCATCATTCAAATGGAGAACGGACAGCAACCATATGCCGATATGATCATTAAACGGGCGTTTGCGCTGTTATGAGGTTTAATCTATATTCACCTTGAGTACGCTGGTGGCAGTGTCTGGCCTGCTCTGGTTCTATTACGGTGAGTATCAGCAAAAAAGCGATGAATACCAAACGCTGAACCAGCGGTATGAGCAACAGCAAACCATTACCGATAACGCATTCCAGACCATCAGGATAATCAATGATATCTCACGGGTTAATAACGAAAATCGGAAGCGATCAGCCGTGGATGCTGCACAAATTCAGGCGGCTATCAACACTGTTGTTGTCGGTAATGATTGCGCCCGTCGTGCTGCTCCTGATAGGGCTGTTGTCCGGTTGCAGCAGCACGCGAACCGAATACGTTCAGGTACCGTTGATGCCGATTCCGATGCATCTGCTCGCTGACTGTCTGCCCCCGGTCATATCCGACACAATGACATGGGGTGATAGCTTGTTGCTGAATGCACAGTTACTGGCGGTTATTGAACAGTGCAATCTGGATAAACAGGCCATTCGACAAATAGAACAGATTAGATAGGTGACACATGAATAAGCCTAACGCTTTGCGGAAAGTCCTGACAGAAAAGATCCCCTACTTGCGCGACAACCCTGAATACCTGCATTTGTTTGTTGAAGATGGCGTCGTTTTGGCGACAATGGCACTCTCCTTGTCTTACGAATATGAATACACGCTAAACCTGATTATTGAAGCCTATCCCGATGATCAGGATGTGCTCATGGTGGTTATCGTGCACTGGATACGCGAGCACCAGCCAGATATTTTCGCTCATCCTGACAATCGCCGCAGCGGCTTTACTTTTGACGTGAATATTCTCAATGATGACACCGCTGATATCAGTATCGATCTGAAACTGACCGAGCGTGTACTGGTCACCCAGCAAGGGCAGGTTAGCACGGTGTGCGCCGTTCCTGAGCCTGAAAACCCGTTTGACAGGTGGTGAGATGAACGGTGACGCATTGCAGCCTTTGGATACCGCACTAACCGCCCTGTTGAATCAACTTTCTCCCGCCAGTCGAAAGCAGCTAGCCCGTGATATCGCACGGGACTTACGACAGAGCCAAATGCAACGTATCCGATCCCAGCGTAACCCTGACGGCAGCCGTTTTACCCAACGCAAGGCACAAACCCGCACTGTACAGCATGGTATAAAATTTATCTGGCGCGGTGAACCTCGCACCTTGAAAAATTGGCAAATCCGCAAGGGCAAGAAGGGTGAAACGATTACCGGTTATGATGCTGAGCGTAAAGGGCAGCGTACTTTTTACAAACGCGATATCCAACGTTTTCTGGACGTCAAAACCGACCGGATAAGTACCCGAAAATCCAATAAAAAGTCCCGCATGTTTAAGAAACTGGCTACTGCGCGTTACTTACGTCTGTCCGCCAGTGAGCGGGAAGCCATTATCTTTTTCGCATCGAAAGTCACTGCGGTTGCTCGTGTGCATCAGTTCGGATTAAAGGAACGTATGAGAGGGAAAAACATTGAAGCCAAATATCCATCGCGGCGACTTTTGGGACTGACACAGAGCGATATTCAACATATCGAAGACCAGATATTTTCCCATCTCATCCACGGATGTGTGCCAGTCAGTACACAAACCTCATGACGTGCAGGTGAGGGTTTGGGGTGACATTGTTGTCTGCATGAACACACAATTAACTGAATTGTTGCGCCGATTGCGCAACCTGATCCGAATCGGTGTTATTACCCAGGTAGATACTACACGGGGAATGTGCCGGGTTATGACAGGCAATCTTGAAACTGACTGGTTGCATTGGTTGACATCCAGAGCGGGAAGTTCCCGAACATGGTGGGCGCCCAGTGTTGATGAGCAGGTTTTATTGTTATCCCTTGGTGGTGACTTGACCACGGCCTTTATACTGCCTGCGATCTTTTCTGATGAGTTTCCAGCCCCTTCGGCATCACCAGAAGCGGTGTGTATCGCTTTTCCTGATGGTGCCGTGATGGAATACGAACCACAGATCAGCGCGTTAACTGTCACAGGTATTAAGACCGCCACGATTACCGCGTCGGCTTCCGTGCATGTTATTGCACCAGAAATCACTTGTATGGCCGACAATCAGATCACATTGGATACACCCACCGTCATTTGCACCCACCATCTGACTACGGGCAGTCTGGAAGTGCAAAAAGGCGGCACTATGCGTGGCAATATCGTTCATGTAGGGGGTGAATTCAGTTCTAACGGGGTTGTGGTGGATTCGCACCGACACCACGGTGTGCGCTCCGGTGACAGTACATCGGGAGTTCCCATATCATGATGTACCTTGGTATGCATCGACAGACGGGTGAGGCTATCAGCGATATCGCCCATGTTCGCCAGTCAGTCAGCGATATCTTGCTAACGCCGATGGGTAGCCGTATTACTCGCCGCCAATATGGTTCGTTGTTATCTGAATTGATTGATGCGCCCCAAAATCCTGCTTTACGTCTGCAAATTATGGCTGCGTGCTATACCGCCATCCAGCGATGGGAACCCCGCATTACCCTGGCCGCTATCACTATCAATCAAGGTGAAGCCGGACACATGACTGTTGATATCAGCGGCCAGTATCAGCTATCCAATGCCCCGGTTGCTTTTTCTGTGCCTGTGGGGTGACCATGCCGACCATCGACCTTAGCCAGTTACCGACGCCGGAGGTTGTCGAACTGCTGGATTTCGAAACCCTGCTGGCCGAGCGAAAAGAAAAACTGATTTCACTGTATCCGCCAGAGCATCGCGGTGCTATCACCCGCACGTTGGCGCTGGAATCCGAACCCATCACCAAACTGTTGCAGGAAAACGCCTATCGGGAATTGCTCTTGCGTCAGCGCGTTAATGAGGCAGCGCGGGCGGCGATGGTAGTGTATGCCACAGGCAGCGACTTAGACCAACTGGGGGCGAATAACAATGTACAGCGTTTGGTATTACAGCCCGCTGACAATCTCGCCATACCGCCGATCTCTGCGGTGCTGGAATCTGACGCTGATTTTCGGGTACGCATTCCTCAAGCGTTCGAGGGGTTAAGCGTCGCCGGCCCTGTGGCATCCTATGAATACCATGCGTGCAGTGCTGACGGACGGGTTGCCGATGCATCGGTGATAAGCCCAGCGCCTGCCTGTGTCACAGTCAGTATTTTGTCACGTGAGGGGAACGGCGCGGCCAGTGATGAATTGATTGCGGTCGTGAATACTGCCTTGAATGATGAGGATGTTCGCCCCGTGGCGGATCGCCTGACTGTTCGGTCTGCGGAGATTGTCGATTATCAAATTGATGCCGTGCTGTACCTGTACCCAACCCCGGAATATGAGCCGATATTGCAGGCTGTGCGTGAACGGCTGGCGCGTTACACTGCCGAGCAACACCGGATTGGCCGCGATATCGTGCGCAGTGCCATTTTTGCTGTCTTGCATATGCCCGGTGTTCAGCGTGTTCACCTGAAAGCTCCGGCTCAGGATGTGATTCTGGATAAAACTCAAGCGAGTTTTTGCACACGTGTGCAGGTAGTGATTGGGGGAGCGGATGAATAACCGTTTGTTACCTGTTGGATCATCACTGCTGGAAGTGGCCGCCGCTGAAGCCCTCGCCAGTCTGTCAAATGTGCCGGTTCCCCTGCGTGACTTGTGGAGTCCTGAGCGGTGTCCAGTGCAGTTTTTACCCTATCTGGCGTGGGCGTGGTCGGTTGACCGCTGGGACATGGACTGGCCGGAGAATACTAAACGCGAGTCAATTAAGGCGTCGATGTTTGTTCATAAACATAAGGGAACCATTGGCGCAATCCGGCGAATAGTGGAACCATTCGGTTATCTCATCCGTGTTATCGAATGGTGGCAAACAAATGATGCCCCCGGCACTTTCCGGTTGGATATTGGCGTCATGGAAACCGGTATCACCGAGACCACCTATCAAGAACTAGAACGGTTGATTTTTGATGCCAAACCCGCTTCACGGCATTTGGTCGGTATGTCTATTCAGTTGGAGACCAGTGGCGAAAATTATTGCGCTGTCGCCAGTTACAGCGGTGATGTATTAACCGTTTACCCCTATATCTCGGAATTAATTACCGCCATTGGCTCTGATGTAGTAGGGGTTGGAGTGCATATTATTGATGATGTGAGGATTGAATCATGAGGACCAAATATTTTGCCCTGTTAACTCAATTGGGCGCGGATAAGCTGGCAAATGCCGCCGCGTTGGGTACCAAGATTGAAATCACCCATATGGCTGTTGGTGATGGTGGCGGAAGCTTGCCGACACCAGATACTGCACAGACTAAACTGGTTAACGAACGCCGTCGTGCGGCGATTAATGAGTTAAATGTTGATCCCAAGAATACTAACCAGATTATTGCCGAGCAGGTAATCCCCGAAAACGAGGGCGGTTGGTGGATACGGGAAATTGGCTTGTTTGATAAAGACGGCATTTTGATTGCCGTCGGAAACTGCGCGGAGACTTACAAACCGCAGTTACAGGAAGGCGCTGGGCGTACACAGACTATTCGTATGGTCTTGATTGTCAGCAGCACTGACACAGTAACATTGAAAGTTGATCCCTCCGTGGTGCTGGCAACGCGGGAATATGTGGACGAGTCGATTCAAACTCATGTGAAGAACCCTAACCACCCTGACGCTACGCTAAAAGATAAAGGTGTCGTTGTTTTGAGTAGTGCGGTAGACAGTAGTAGCGAAATCCACGCGGCAACCCCGAAGGCGGTTAAGGCGGCGTATGACTTGGCAAATGTCGCGGACAATAACGCTAATGGCCGTGTGCCTGCTAGTCGTAAGGTGAACGGGAAGGCGCTTTCCTCTGATATTTCACTGAATGCGGGGGATATTGGGGCGTATACCAAAGGGGAAATTGATTCTCGTGTGAATGAAATCAGCATACTGGCAAACACGGTAAACCAGAATGCGACCGATGCTAATGATAATGCAAATAGTCGATTGTCCAGGAAAGAGAATGGCGCTGACATTCCTGACAAAAATGTTTTTGTGAAAAATCTCAATTTGTTGGAAACGGTAGTGTTGGCTAAAGGAGCAGTACCGAGCAACCGGAAAATCAACGGTAAGGCGTTGACAGGGGATCTAAGTTTGAGTGCTGGAGATGTGGGAGCATATACGCGAGCAGAGAATGATAATACTTTCTTGCGTATTTCTAGCGATAAAAGCGCCACCGTTGGTAGTTTACTGATTGATAGCAAAACGCCCTTTCCTGAATTGCGTTTCAAATCGAAAGATGGGTATGTGGTAGGAATTAACGGCTCAGAAGGAAAATTGTTGCATATCTATTCTAACGATCCGAGCAATCGGCGGCGTTACAATATACTAATACCTGAGCGAAGTGGTACTCTTGCGCTACAAAATGCAGCGATAAAATCTGAAAATGGTTGGTGGCAATGTGGGGATACGGGGATAATTATTCAATGGGTTAAAGTTACATCCAGTCAACAATCATGGGTAAAAGTCAATTATCCAATTTCTTTTAAAAATAAGTTTTTTGGCTATATTGCCAGTATGTCGAGTATCAATACATCAACGGGTCACACATTAGTACGTAATGCAACACTATCGACATTTGAGTATCAAGCTGGCACTCCTAACAATAATGAGAATCCAGACAGAGTTGTACATATATTATTTTGGGGGGTATAAATGGTTTATTTCTCCAGAAAAGAAGGCGCTTTTTATAATGAAGCTTATAAAGAATGCGTTGAAATAACAGCAGAAAAACACAATGAATTACTCGCCGGGCAATCGCGCGGTTTATCAATTGTCAGTAGTAAAGAGGGTTATCCAGTACTCATTGAACGTGCTCCGTCCGTTTATCATAAATATGATGGTGAAAAATGGATAATATCAGAAAGTGGTAAGGTACAACTTAGGCAGGAACAGCAGCAACAAGCAGAACATAAGAAACAGCAACTTATGCTCACGGTAGGTAAACAGATAGCCCCGTTACAAGATGCGGTAGATTTGGGGATGGCGAGTGATGAGGAAAAATCGCTGTTAGCCGCTTTGAAAAAATATCGGGTATTACTGAACCGCGTTGATGTTAATTTAGTACCAGATATTCATTGGCCTGAAAACCCCTCAGAATAATGGAATCAGAGCCGCAGTAGTTTAGTTCTTATTTGAGCGGCTCTGACTATTTGATATCGGGAGCCTGTGAGGTATCTACCCTATTTCTCATCTCTATTTATGCAACTTCTTCTATTTTAAGTTTCATAGTGCGTAATGTAACGACTGAATCTTTTAATTCGATGACTTCTTATTAATTGCTCAGGGGGTAAATGTCCTTGTGACTTTTTTGATATCCTCCACTTTGTGCTATCCCTGATACTTACCCAATCAACTGAATTTTATTGTCACAGCGATCACCATAGCGAAATCATCATTACGGGAGTCTTTCGCTATGGCACAAGATTATCATCATGGCGTCCGCGTGCAGGAAATCAACGAGGGCACGCGCACCATTACCACTGTCAGCACCGCTATTGTCGGGCTAGTCTGCACAGCGGATGATGCTGACACCAAAACTTTTCCCTTGAACACACCTGTCTTGTTAACCGACGTTCTGACTGCCAGTAGTAAGGCTGGAAAAACGGGCACACTGTCCCATGCTCTGCGAGCAATTGCCGACCAGTCCAAACCCGTGACTGTTGTTGTGCGTGTGGCTCAAGGGGAAACCGAAGTCGAAACCACGTCGAATATCATTGGCGGCGTTACCGACGATGGTAAAAAAACGGGAATGCAGGCGCTGCTTGCGGCACAAGGTCAGCTCGGTGTTAAACCACGCATTCTAGGTATACCCGGTCACGATACCCAACCTGTTGCGGCGGCTCTCGCGGGTATTGCCCAGAAATTGCGGGCAATGGCTTATGTCAACGCCTATGGCTGCAAGACCATCTCAGAGGCTATCAACTACCGCAACAACTTTAACCAGCGCGAACTGATGTTGATTTGGCCGGATTTCCTCAGTTGGGATACGGTCAAAAATAGCGGGTCTATTGCATACGCAACGGCTCGTGCGTTGGGCCTGCGTGCCAAAATCGACGAGGAAACCGGCTGGCATAAAACCCTGTCCAACGTTGGTGTTAATGGTGTGACAGGGATTTCTGCCGATGTTTTTTGGGATTTGCAAGATGTTGCCACCGATGCCAACCTACTTAACCAGAGCGCCGTTACGACCTTGATCCGCAAGGACGATTTTCGCTTCTGGGGTTCCCGCACCTGTTCGGATGATCCACTGTTTCAGTTCGAAAGTTACACACGCACGGCGCAGGTACTGGCCGACACGATGGCTGATGCGCATATGTGGGCGATTGACAAGCCACTGACACCTTCGCTGGTACGCGACATTATCGAAGGTATTAATGCCAAGCTGCGCGAACTGAAATCCAATGGTTACCTGATCGACGGTCAGTGCTGGTATGACGACAGTGTTAACACCAAGGACACCCTGAAAGCAGGCAAACTGTTCATTGATTACAACTACACGCCGATCCCGCCATTGGAAAACCTGCTGTTGCGCCAGCGCATCACTGACCAGTACCTGATGAATTTCGCCAACGGCATTAACAGCTAAGGGGCTACTCGTGGCATTACCTCGTAAACTCAAATACCTGAATTTGTTCAATGACGGCAACAATTACATCGGTGTTGTAGAAGAAATGACGCTTCCTAAACTGAGCCGTAAGCTTGAAGCCTATCGCGGCGGTGGTATGAATGGCACTGCCTCGGTGGACTTGGGGCTGGATGATGGCGCACTAGATGCCGAATTTTCTCTCGGTGGTGTCGAGTCCCAACTTTACCGACAGTGGGGTATTGAGAAAGTGGACGGTGTTTCTCTGCGCTTTAACGGCTCCTTTCAGCGTGATGATACCGGGGAAGTGATTGCGGTCGAAGTCGTGATGCGTGGCCGCTTTTCGGAATTTGACCACGGCAGCTACAAACAGGGCGACAACAGCCAGACCAAAGTCAGCGCCAAAAATACCTACTTTAAACTAACGTGGGATGGAGAAGTCCTGATCGAAATCGACACCGTTAATATGGTGGAAATCGTTGGTGGTGTTGACCGTCTGGAAGCCCACCGACGCGCCATCGGTTTGTAACAATTGAACGCTTATCATCTATAAATCACCATAGGAACATTCACCATGATTGAACAAACCCCTGTTGCCCAGCCGGAACACGCTACAGTGACATTGGAAGAACCTATTACCCGTGGTGCAACCACCATCAGCGATGTCGTTGTGCGTAAGCCCAACAGTGGCGCACTGCGTGGTGCCCGTTTGCAGGCCCTGATGGAAATGGACGTCGATTCTATGATGTTGGTTTTGCCTCGTGTCACCGCGCCGGTACTGACTAAAAATGATTTGTTGCTGATGTCGCCCGGCGATCTGATTAACCTCTGCATTGAGGTGGTTAATTTTTTGTTGCCGAAGTCGGTGAAGTCCGATTTCCAGCATCAATAACCGTTGATGAACTGGTGGCAGATATTGCCACCGTGTTTCATTGGCCGCCTGCTGTGACAACTGAGATGGGCCTGCCTGAATTGTTGGCATGGCGTTACCGGGCCATGAAACGGAGTGGGGCCGATAATGAGTGACCGAAACTTACGCCTGCAAGTTATCCTGAATGCCGTTGATAAAATTACCCGTCCTTTCAAGAGTGCGCAGGCTTCTAACAAACGGCTGGCTGAAACCCTTCGCCAGTCGCGCCAGCAACTCCGGGAACTGAACCAGCAGGCCGGACGGATCGATGGTTTTCGCAAGGTAAAGCACCAATTGCTAGAAACCCGGCAGGTTTACCGCAGCGCTACCGAACGCGTGGCAGCACTGAACCGTGAAATTAACGCCAGTCAGAACCCGACACAGGCCCAAATCAACCAGCTACAGCGGGCAAAAAACGCAGCCAGGCAGTTCGAGGAAAAAAATCAATCCCTGAGTCAGTCCCTGCAACGTCAGCGTGATGCCTTGCGCGCCAGCGGTATCTCAACTAACCAGCTTGGACAGGCGCAGAGACGGATAAACGCGGACATCAACCACACAACCAATATGCTCCAGCAACAGGAGCAGCAGCTTGGGCGTTTGAGACAGCAAGAACAACGGTTGGCTAATGCCCGCTCTCGCTACCAAAAAATGAAAGATGTGCATAACCAAATGACGGCAACCGGTGCTGCGGCAACGGCAGCGGGTGTTGGTGCGCTCTATGGTGCTAAACGGGTGATGATGCCGGGTTATGACTTTGACGTGGGGATGTCGAAGGTGCAAGCGCTGACCCGTCTGGATAAGCATTCTCCTGAACTAAAAAAATTGCAGGAGCAGGCGCGGCATTTAGGCGCAACAACGGCATTCACCGCCAATCAGGTCGCGCAGGGACAGAGTTTTTATGCAATGGCCGGCTTTACTCCAGACCAGATACGATCAGCCATGCCTAGTACATTGGCGATGTCATTGGCGGGTGATACCGATTTAGCCGCGACGGCGGACATTGGTTCCAATATCCTGACGGGTTTTAAGCTGAAATCCGAAGAAATGGGGCGGGTGAGTGACGTACTAGTGGGTGCTTTTACTCGTTCTAACACTAATCTGATGATGCTGGGTGACACCATGAAGTATGTCGCCCCTGTAGCGGCAGGATTAGGGGTTGATATTGAAACCGCCGCTGCAGCGACGGGTAAGCTCGGTGATGCCGGTATTCAGGGTAGTATGGCGGGTACCTCCCTAAGATCCATTTTAGGACGACTGGCTGAACCGCCTGCTGCTGCCGCGAAAGCGTTGGCAAAACTGAACATTCAGACTAAGGATGCCAAGGGTAATCTCCGTGCCTTGCCGGATATCCTGACTGAGCTGGACAAGAAAACGACTAAAATGGGTAACGCTCAGCGTGCCGGCATTTTCAAAGCCATTGCCGGGGAAGAAGCCTTTTCCGCTCTGTCGGTATTGGCTGAAAGAGCCGGTACGGGGGAATTGCAGAAATTCATCAAAGAATTGAAGAACGCCCAAGGTGAGGCAAGGAAAGTCGCCGATACTATGACTAATAACCTTGACGGCGACCTGAAAAGTCTGTCATCGGCGTGGGAAGATATCGGTATTCAAATTTTTGGCGGTGTGAACAGTCCTTTGCGTGGGATCACCCAGCGTATCACCAAAATTATCAGTAAAACGGGTGAGTGGATGAAGGCCAACCCTGAACTGACCAAAACGTTAACAATGGTGAGTATCGGGCTGGGTATTATTTTGACGGTTTTTGGTGCGATTATGCTGGCATTGGTTGCTCTGTTGGGACCACTGGCAATCGTTAAATTTGGCCTGTCAGTGTTGGGTATCAAGGGAGCAGGTTCAATGCTACGTCTTGGTAACGTGTTTTCCTATATTGGGAAAATGGCGATGTGGCTGGGGCATGTTATGTGGACAAACCCCATTTTAGCGGTTATCGGTTTGATTGCTGTGGGCGCTTACCTGATCTGGCAATATTGGGACAAACTCGGCCCGTGGTTCCAGAACTTATGGAACAACATTTCGAACTATGTTTCCACCACATGGGAAAACATCAAACAGCGGGCATTAGCCAAATGGAATGAGCTGGTCGCTGACACGAAAAAAATTCCGTCCGAATTTAAGAAGATTGGCGGTGAGTTTGTTGAAAATCTTAAGGCAGGCATTGAGGAAAAATGGGAATCCCTGAAAAAGAAATTCTCCGAACTGGGCAAGATGGTTAAAGACGCCTTGACTCCTGACTTTATGCAGGAAGAAAACCAAGATCCCAAGCAAAAGGCGGCATTGAATGCTTATAAGGAAGCTACCGGTCCGATTGGCGGCATACTGGCGGGTGGATTCGATAAAGGTGGTTACATCCCGACGGGCAAGATTGGTATCGTGGGGGAATATGGCCCGGAGATCATCAATGGCCCCGCCCGCGTCACCAGTCGCCGTCAAACGGCTGCATTGGCGACAATCGCGGCCCTATCTGTAGGGGCAGTCTCGCCAGTCAGCGCCCAAAATGCTCCGTTGCATCCATACAGTTTGCCCGCGTCACAGTATCAGACATCGGTTGTTTCAGTTGCTAACCAGATCCAGGACAACAGACGATCCATTTATGAAATTCATATACACGCCGTTCCCGCACAATCCGCACAGGATATTGCTCAGGCGGTGGCTCGTGAACTGGATCGCCGTGAGCAACAACAACGCGCCCGCGCCCGTAGCTCATTTTCTGATAGAGAGGACTTTTATTCATGATGGCCGCATTGGGTTTATTTGTCTTTATGCTGAAAACCACGCCATACCAGAGCTTGCAACACCAACAATCATGGCGCTATGGATTTAACAATCGGGTGGATGCCCGTCCTGCTTTCCAGTTTATGGGGCCAAATAACGATACTATTATACTGTCCGGTACCCTGTACCCTGAAATCACCGGAGGCCGGTTGTCCTTGCTGGCCCTGCAATTGATGGCTGAGAGTGGCAAGGCATGGTCATTTCTGGATGGCAGCGGCACGATTTACGGCATGTTTATTATTGAAAGTATCGACCAGACCAAAAGTGAATTTTTTATCGACGGTACCGCTCGTAAAATTGACTTTACCGTCACGTTGCGCCGTGTGGATGACAATTTAGGGGAGATGTTCGGCGACCTTCGCACCCAAATGACTGACTTGAAAACCCGTGTCACACACAAATTGGGCGGGCTATTTTCATGATTTCTTTACCTGATATGCTAAAACTAGATTGGGTAACCGGCAAAACTAATACACCTGTGTATGTTCTCAGTGCTGGTGACAAAAATGTCAATGCCCGCATTCAGTCACGGTTAATTTCCCTGAATCTAACCGACAATCGGGGTTTTGAGGCTGACCAGTTGGATATTGAACTGAATGATAGCGATGGTCTGTTATCTCTGCCTCGTCGTGGGACGGAGTTATCTCTGCATCTGGGCTGGCAGGGGGAATCACTGATCCACAAAGGTAAATTTATTGTGGATGAAATCGAATACAGTGGTGCGCCGGACAAGATAATCATCCGTGCCCGTAGTGCAGATTTTCGGGCGACGCTTAATATCAATCGCGAGGTGGCTTATCACCAGAAAACGATCAACGATATTGTGCACACTATTGCCGTGCGTAACGATTTGACGCCGAAAGTGGACAAAATGCTAGCCAACATCACCCTCAGTCATATTGACCAGACCAGCGAATCCGACGGCAATTTTCTAACCCGGTTGGCAAAACAGGAGGGTGCCATTGCCATGATCAAGAATGGCTATTTGCTTTTTATCCGACAGGGGCAGAACAAAGCCGCCAGCGGACAGTCCCTGCCTTCGGTTATCATTACCCGGCAGTCTGGAGACGGTCACCGTTTTTCACTGGCTGACCGGGGCGCTTACACCGGCGTTTCCGCCAGTTGGCTTAATATCCGTAACCCGAAGCAAAAAGAGAATATCACTGTCAAACGCAAGCGAAGTAAGACCAATCAGCAGCAAGAAGAGAAAAAACAGGACCATTATCTGGTTGGCAGTGAGGGCAACGTTTTTGTGATGAAGCACATCTATGCTAACAAGGCCAATGCCGAACGTGCAGCTAAAGCAGAATGGGAGAAAATTCAGTGCGGTGTTGCTTCGTTCTCAATCCAACTGGCAAAGGGGCGGCCAGAGTTGTTCCCTGAAATGAAAGTCAGGGTGAGCGGCTTTAAGCCCGAAATCGACACGGCAGACTGGACGCTGGTGACTGTCACACACACACTGAATGACAGTGGATTAACGTCATCCTTGCAATTGGAAGTGAAAATTTCTGATTCAGATATGATATAGTTGCTTTAGTGCCAGTTTCAGCTATGGCAACCTGTTTGTTGAGGTACTCGCGTTATGATGAGATGCCCCTTATGCGGCCACGCCGCCCACACTCGCAGCAGTTTTGAACACACAACCCAAACTAAGGAACGTTACAACCAGTGCCAAAATATTAATTGTGGCTCAACGTTTGTTAGTCATGAAACCTTTGTTCGGTTCGTCACCAAGCCGACATTGATTGAAGCGGTCCTGCCGCATCCTGATAGTGGACAGCAGACCGTGCTGGTATTCTGAACGAATAGTTGTCGATGAGTAAATAATTAAAAAAAGCGTTCCATTATTTATCGTGGGGCGCTTTTTTTATGTGAAAAATATTTTTTCTGAGGGGCTTCGGTGTGGTGAGGACAGGATTTATCCCATAGCCGCCTTAAACTATATTCAATTTTCAGGTGTGTGTCTGTAATTCACTAAAATCTGATGGATAGCTAAAACAGCATCAGAAAAATCATCATCTACAATATAAAAATAACATTCAGGAACGTTTAACACTTTGGAAAATGCGCACATTATTTCAAAGGTTGGCTGATGCGTTCCATTTTCATACTGTGACACTCTCGCTCGTGCCGATTTTACATCTATGCCAGCCGCAATCCCTAATTTTTCTTGTGTGATCTTTGCACGTAAACGAGCGGATTTTAAGCGTTTGTTAATCATAAACTTAACCGTCAGTTATTAAAAATATAGTTAACGATATATTTAACATTTCTTAGTGCTTTTTTTGTCAAAATTCACTTAACAAGAATCTTAATGTTTGATTTGTTATTTTATGCCATATATGAAATTAATTGCCATATATCTTACTTAAGTTGGCAGTTTAATATGGATTTAGACCGCATAAAAATTTTTTGGCAAGGTGAAGCGGCATAAATATCAGCTAATAAAAACGAATGTCTTGGGTGTTTTTATACCTTAATTTTCGCTATTAACATGTAAAGCCAAATTTTTAACGATAGTCACATTATATTTTCTTTAAGAATGTTGACGATATGTTTAGTATTCCTTAACATACATGTTGTTAAGGAATTCTTAGCAAAAAAATCAAATTAATTAAAAGGAAGTCTATCATGCATAAAAAAATCTCTGATGACTGGCATCCAGCAGACATTATTGCCGCTCTAAGAAAACAAGGAACAAATCTTTCAGCCGTTTCACGTAAAGCGGGATTAGCATCATCCACATTAAGTAACGCGCTATATCGTCCGTGGCCAAAAGGAGAAAATCTGATTGCCACCGAATTAGGTTTACATCCATCTGATATTTGGCCATCACGTGGAAGGTAGAAAAAGGTGAATTCAAGCGAATGGCGCTGAATACAGTTTTAGCGCCATTATTAGGTATCAGAGTTGTCTCAAACAGTATTCAATCTTTAGGAGAGTGTTTATAATCCACTAAAATCTGATGAATAGCCAAAACAACATCAGAAAAATCATCATCTACAATATAAAAATAGCACTCAGGAACGTTTAATACTTTGGAAAATGCACACATTATTTCGAAGGTTGGTTGATGAGTTCCGTTTTCATACTGTGATACTCTCGCTCGTGCTGACTTTTCATCTATGCCAGCCGCAATTCCGAGTTTTTCTTGTGTGATATTTGCACGTAAGCGAGCGGATTTTAAGCGTTTGTTAATCATAAAGTTAACCGTCAGTTATTGGAAATGTAGCTGGCGATATATTTAACATTTCTTAGTGCTTTTTTTGTTAAAATTTACTTAACAAAAATCATATAGTGTTAACGACACTAACAAAGATATTATAGTGTTTAATAACATTACTAAAAAGTTTGTCAGGTAAGTACCACATTACGTACACTTAAGATAGCATAAAATCTATGGTCATCCCCGAATTTTATACCCGAATATCAAAGCTCAAATTTGGCTTTTAAATCACCATTTAATACCTCTGTTCGAGTCTGTAGTAAATAATGAGTGCTCCGTTGGCTTCATTGCATTTGCTACTTTTTCACCATGCGCTTAGATATGACTTCATTGATCGTGGATTCAACGAATGCGGAAGAAATAGGTTCTCCGTATCGGTACATTTCCCCATAATTTAGGATCATTGCCCTATTATTTCTAATGTAGATATACATCTCATCTATCTGTTTTAAAAGAAATTTATGATTTTCATATCGAAGATCGTCGTTATCACAAATCAGGCTGCAATTCAGACCTGCTAACTATAATTTCCCATAAGTATCATGTTATGATAGGCTATCTTTATCGAACACTAGTAACGAACTATTGACCGTTAAAATTGTTCGTTTATACTGTTAGATTACTGACTGAGTAACGGCCTAATTATGAATTTGATTAATGATTACACGCTTAGAAATCAAAGAAAAAACAAGAAAATAAATGATGTACTTTGTTTTCTCAAATCAGAAACGTTCACTACAGCGGATGTTTTAAAAGGTGTGTTAAAATTCAAAACAATCAGCCCTGTTTATACTTTGTTGAGGAAACTAGTAGCCGAAGGTGTAATTTGTGTATATTCCTGTGATCTTGGCACGGGCAAAATCAACATATACGGTTTGACACCACATGGGGCAGGGCTTGCCATGAATGAGAACGATAATATTGCAGACATTCATATATTCCATCCATCTAAGACTACAATCTCAGTTCTTAGGCATAAACTTGATATACAGTTGATTCGGATAGTTGTTGAGACGAAGGGTCATCAATGGTTATCGATATATAGTACTAAAAAGAAAAAGCCCGAAGCTTTCGATGGTTATATTATTACATCTAAATCCGTCAATAAAATTGCGGTCAAAGTTGAACGTACAATTAAGAGCCTTGAACACTATCGTAAAATATTAGGGCAGTACATCGAACAGCAGCAAAACAAGCAATTTGACCAAGTATATTACTTATTACCTGATGTTAATTTGAAAAATAGAGTTGAGAAAATTTATAAATCTATTAACAGTGTGATAGTTGGGAATGAGACTATCACGATTGATGAGCAGACATGGAATTTTATTAAATTTTTTACATATGAGGAGTTGAAAAACACCTTATAAATAAAAAGCAGGCGAGGGACACAACGCGGGCAAGCGCTGTGCCCTCTGATCACATAAACAGCACTTTGAGGAAGTGTTTATATGACTATTAAAAATAGTACCATAACTGGACGGGAATTAGCAGAATTAATCGAGCGAGTTATAGAAGTTGCAGAAGCATTCGACATATTTTTCTGTCTTTTTCCAGATGAAGAAGATTTTGTTCAGTCTTCCCAGCTCTTACTTTTGCCACTTAGTCGTTGTCTCATTGACGTCGCTAGTAAACTACACGAGTTGTCAGTTGATGGCGAGCTTATTTTGATGGGAAAATTATCAAGCTGTACATAATCGTATAAGGTGGATGTAGACTACTAAATCAAAAACCCCTCATACATGTATGAGGGGTTTTAAGCCCTTTGCGGGAGAAATTTTTAACAAAGCCCTCATGGGGAATAATCATACTTTAGTTGATAGAATCCAAAAAGTCAACTTTCAGATTTACTCATAAGACTTGATGCGCCGATGATTTTGATTATTGAACGTTGTATCTTTTCAACATCTTCACGCGTCAAATATTGCTGAAATGTTTGTTTATTATCTCTTAATTTAAAGAGTCTGTTTGTGTTTATTATCTGCATATGATGAACTAACGCCCAGCGTTTACGGCGATCGTAAAAATTAGTTATTTGAAAAATAGATTGATCTAATTCGACATGATAACCACGAGCAATACCATCGTTGTTCAGAGTTGAAGAAATCGGAACAACGAGATAACCATTGCTACACAAACGGGCATTCATGATTACAACCATTCTTTTTTTTACCATCTCAGGTGGGATGCGACCATTAAAATGGTCTGGTTGTGCCGGTAAACCAAAGTCACATTCTAATATTTCACCGATACGCGGGCGATATCTAATAGCCATTTAATTAATTAGCCCTCTAAAATAATAGTTCCTACCCTAGTATATGTGTTAGGTCAGATATCTAACAGTGTAAACGAACAATTTTAACGGTCAATAGTTCGTTACTAGTGTTCGATAAAGATATCCTATCATAACATGCTACTTATGGGAAATTATAGTTGATAGATATTTTTATTGCCTATAATTCAGATTATTGACGATGTGCTTGTTTTTCATCCAGCACTATGTTCAATAGTGAACCGGGGTTGGCGAAAAGGATGGCTAGCTTTCATCAGCCAAAGTTAAAGTTTACGGTCTGGCCCACACCTTTTTATATTCTGTGCATCTTCATTATAAACAAGGTAGGGGGTGATAACTTTATTTTTAACGATTTCTCATTAATGAGTTCAAAAGAATTATTGTCTGGGTAGTTTCATATTGTTGTGGTTAGAAAGATATAGTGGGGGGATGAAAGCCCCGAAAAAAATCGGGGCTTATGTCGATGTGGTCAAGGTGTGGACACTTACTTAAATAAATCCTTTTATTACAATGTGTTATGTTTGAAAAACAAACACCATCCCTGTCTTTCAGGCCCTTTTTAGGGCCTTTTTTTTCAGTCACTTACAACGTATTTCTTTGTAAAACAACAACATAAAAAAGTATAAAGGGGTTGGAATGTATACAAAAGTTTTTGAGTGTGGACGCTTGTTGGACGTTCGCCACACTCTCTAGCTTTATTCTACTTCTATCCCACCCTTAAGAGGGTTTAATGTAATGGCATGTTGCAAATAGTCCGGGGCAAGGTGGGCATAGACCATTGTTTGGATTATGCTGGCGTGCCCTTTGGTAAGTCGGGCTTTACTACATGTAAGATCTTGCAGAAATTTATGTAGTCAACATTGAACAGCTTGCTTGGGGAATTTCCCATGAGGGTTTTGTTAAAAATTTCTCCCGCAAAGGGCTTATAACTCCTCATTAACCCGGTCTAATCCCCCGCCAGGGCGTTATTTTCACTTCTCCTGCAATAAAATGCTTGTTCTCCAGAAATAAAAACAACAAAGCATTGCGATTAGCAATGGCAGCTCGCAGGACGAGATAGCTACGCTGGCTTGATGCACAGCACAACGTAGCCCCCCGCCCGCTTAAAGAAGATAACGGGGGTGATTCATCTGTTGATGAAGGATACGCGCAATCAGAATATCGGTATCCCGGATAGTATAGAAAACCGTGTGGCGGTGAAACTCAACCCGCATGACACCTGGGACAGATGAGCATTCCCTCCCTATATGTGGCATTTCAGCTAGCGTGTCAAAAAATGCTTCCAGTGCCTCCGTATAGTGGTCAGCCTGAGCTTCACCGAACTGCAAAAGTGTATAATCATAAATCCCAGCAAAATCTTCAGCAGCCTGATCCGTGAGCTTATACATTATGTCTGCGTTTCCGTTGTTCCGCTATATCCCGTAGGGTCAGCGAGCTTTCCCCACTTTCCAAGCCAGCAATAACCGCCTTGCGTACAATCTCATCGTAAGCTTCTTGTTGCTCCAGCAAACGCAGCGCCGAACGCATAACTTCACTGGCATTTCCATAACGGCCACTTTCAATCATATTCTGTACGAACCTGTCAAGCTGTTCGCCCATACTGACAGTAGTAATTTTTCTCATATCTCACCAATGTATTAATAGTTAATACATCAAGTGTACGGCAAATCAGGCCGCATTACCAACGTTCTGAAGCCCCGAAAAAATCGGGGCTCAGACCGCTGACAAACCTCGTTGAAAATAACGGGGTTTGTTTGTTTCTAATGTCTCCATTTTCCTCATTAACCCGGTCTAATCCCCCGCCAGGGCGTTATTTTCATTTCTCGTGCAACTCACGAAAACGGGTATAACGGTGTCCGTGATGTTGCTTCGCATCCGCAAAACCGCGCTCTATCGCCTCCTTTCGTCGTTTGTAGATCTTTTTTCCCCATAGGGTTAATCGGTTTTCTCTGGCCTGCTCTTTACTGGCCTCCCAGATATGGCGGGTTATCATTTTTTTGTTTTCTTTGAAAACAACATTGTTGTTATAGGCTATTGTGCTAGTATGACAACACAAATGACAACACGCTTTGAGGCAATAGTGAACGAAGGAGGGTGAATGGAGACGATTCATTTTCGTATTGATGAAGAAACCAAACGCTTAGCCATGCAAGCTGCCAAACGCCATCAGACAGACTTAACAAAGTTAATGAGACAAAAAGCCGAAGAGTTGGCGAATGAAGAACGTGAGTATCAAAAAAATACCCATGCTCACTGGTTAGAAGCGGAAATTGAGAAAGCAATTGACCGATGTGAAAACGGCTTGGCTCATTTTATCGATGATTCTGAAAGTCATCGTCGGATGGCTCTACTGCGTAATAAGCTGAGCAGGGGATAAAGTGATACGTATTTCATGGGAAGAAACCGCCCAAACTGACCGGGAGCAAATTTATCTCTATTTCTTTGAACAGGCTGGGCTGTTATTGGCTGATAAAGTTGATACAAAATTTTCGGAAATGGCTGAACTTCTGAAAGTTAGCCCATATGCAGGCATAAAGGCTCGTAACGGCCCAGATGAACGTTATAGAAAACTCGTTGTCCCTCATTTTCCTTTCATCATGTTCTACCGTTACGATGAGGATATAGAAAATATAAAAATTCTCAGAATATTGCACACCTCCAGAAGAATAACCGGGCTTTTTTAAGTAAAAAACTTTGAGGTGAATCTCAAAAATATTCCAGCCAGATAACTGGGAGCATTTCTTTGTCTGACAGTAAACTGAATTATAAAAAAGCTCCTCGGCATGCGAAGGGCTTTTTTATATATCGATGTGGTCACGGTGTGGACATTTTTGTTTTTAAATCCTTTTATTACATAGTATTGCGTTGTAAAAATGAACGCCATCTTCGTTTTCCCGCTTCCCACCGGCAGGTTTTTTTATTGTTGTTATTCTAACCAATCCTGTTTATCTTATTTCATTTAACTTAAGTAGATTTGATTGTTCATTTGTGCTCAAAAAGGGAAAAGGTATGTCTGGTAACGAGGTAAAAGATCGGCGTCCGATCAAGACACGCAATGCAGTGTGGGCCAGTAAGATGGCTAAATGGTTGCAATATAAAGGGGCGACACCAAATGGCATATCTGTTGCCAGCGTTGTTTTTGCTGTATTAGCTGGCGTGTGTTTTGCCGTATGTTTTTTAGTCGAGTCTTCTTGGTTGACTTCAGTTTTATTGATTATTGGTGCCTTGCTTATTCAAGGCCGACTAATGTGTAATTTATTGGATGGCATGGTTGCTGTTGAGGGGGGATTGAAGACGGCTACCGGTACTGTTTTTAATGATCTTCCTGATCGTATTGCTGATTCTTTTATTCTGATTGGGGTAGGGTATGGTTTAACGCTTTTTCCATTTGCGATTTCTCTTGGCTGTATTGCTGCATTATTAGCTGTTTTGACCGCTTATATTCGTTTGTTAGGTGGGACTTGTGGTTTATCTCAGCGTTTCCTCGGTCCGATGGCGAAACAGCATCGGATGGCATTAATTACCGTTAGTTCAATTGTTGCCGCTTTTTTACCTCAGTTATGGAGCCAGTATCTTTTATTGGCGGTATTAGTCGTTATCACATTGGGTTGTCTTTGGACATGTGTTCGGCGAACCAGAGTCATATTGAATGAATTACAAGAGAAGGATGCTTGTAATGAATATACCCGTCATCTTTCAAGTTGCCTCTTTGTTGGCTGCACTCGCTCACCCCGGTCACATAGTTACCTATGCTCCCGGGGATTCACTCCCTTGCCGTCGCGATCCATCTTGAAATCCATAGGGTATAAACCACAAGAAGTGACATTGGTAAGTAAAGGTATGGGTTCGTTTCTGTCTGGGCTTTGCCGTTTATTAACAGGAGTGAGAATTCGTTGGATTGGGTGTAAGCCATCGGTAGTTTCCCGAATTTATTATGCTAATCATAGCAGTCATCTGGATGGATTAGTTATTTGGGCTGGATTTCCTCGGGTGTTACGTTCTCGGGTGCATCCAGTTGCTGCACGTGATTATTGGAGTAAAACTTATCTGCGCAGATATTTTATTAATAAAGTTTTTCGGGCTGTGCTTATTGATCGTAAAGGAGAGGATTGTTTAAAGGGAAATACCCTGACACCCATGGAGGATGTATTAAAACGAGGGGAATCTTTAATTTTGTTCCCGGAGGGAACGCGAGGGAGTGGGGAACAAATCAATAAGTTTAAAGGGGGGCTATATTATTTAGCGAAGAAATATCCTGATATTGAGCTTATTCCAGTTTATCTGGAAAATTTAAACAGGGTTTTGCCAAAAGGCTCGGCACTTGTTGTTCCTGTTATTTGCTCGGCAACATTTGGACAACCTTTGGAAAAGTTAGGTGCAAAAGAGGAAAAAGCTGACTTTTTACAGAGAGCTCGTCAGGCATTGGAGGCGTTAATATTATGACTATGCTTAATAATAAACTACTCCTGTTGTTGGGAGGTATGTTCGTGCCGTTAATTATTGCCAGTATTGTTGGTGCAATACTTTCCTCCAAATATTCAAGGGATAACAGTAATGCGACAATCGATAATCTGAATGCCCGCATCCGTGGCTGGTGGGGGATGTGTATTATTTGTGTGTTGTCGGTGATTATTGGGCCAATCGGTTCGGTGTTATTATTTGCGAGTATGTCATTTTTCGCTTTGCGGGAATTTTTCACTTTGACACCAACACGACGAAGTGACCATGAGGCCATGTTCTGGTGTTTCTTTATTTTCATGCCATTGCAATACGTTGCCGTTGGTATTGAGTGGTATGGCGTGTTTTCTATTTTCATTCCTGTTTATGTTTTCCTGTTTTTACCTGCTCGTATTGCATTGGCTGGAGATACAACGAACTTTCTGGAACGGACAGCCAAAATACAGTGGGGTATGTTAGTTGCTGTATTTTGTATTAGCCATGCCCCCGCTTTATTGATGTTAGATATTCCAGGTTATGAGGGGGAGAATGTCGAGTTATTGTTGTTTTTAATGATTGTGGTGCAGATGTCAGATGTCTTGCAATATGTGTTTGGTAAATTATTTGGCAAACATCCTATTGTGCCTAAATTGAGTCCAAATAAAACAGTTGAAGGTTTTGTTGGTGGCATTTTGGTTTCAGTGTTATTAGGAATGTCACTTTATTGGGTAACGCCATTTTCTCCGTGGGAGGCAGGTTTGATGTCATTAGCGATTACGCTGATGGGCTTTATTGGTGGCTTGTGTATGTCGGCGATAAAACGTGATAGTGGCATTAAAGATTTCGGTGAAATGATTGAAGGTCATGGCGGCATGTTAGATAGGATCGATTCGTTGTGTTTTGCCGCCCCAGTCTTTTTCCATCTGACACGTTATTTTTATACATAAAGATTAAATAAAAGATCATTTTGTAGTGCTCTTATACCGAATGAACTTCAAGATGCTTGAGTTGTCAGATATAAAAACATTTAAATTCAACAACATAATCGTTTTTCAAACATGCACTTTGAAGTATCTTGAGTATAAATGATCTAGTGTTGAATTATATAATTGTATGAGGTGGTGTATGGCATATCAAATCTTAACAAACACAGCGGCGAGTATTACCGATCTGAAACGTAACCCTATGGGAACATATTTACAGGGAAAAGGTGAGGCTATCGTAATCCTAAACCGAAATGAACCAGCGTTTTATTGTGTGCCGCCTGAATTATTCGCTTACTATCCCCTCATGTGCCGTCAGCAAGACTAAGTGGTCGAGTTAACCGGTGCGGTCTTCTGGCTACCACTTGGTTTATGAGGTGAACGACAATGAGATTATCTTGCTCGTCATTGCTATTGGTAAACGGGCCGGAGATTTGGTTTATAAATTGTCGCTCAAGACAGTTGTCCAGTGCGAGCGGGGATATAAGGATAGGATTTCTCGGAGGTTGGTTGATGACCTTAAGAGCTATAGGAGCATAATTAAATGGTTTTTTAGCCAACTTGATCTCAAAAAGGGACTTATTGTTAATGCAGACTTGGTTTTTTACCGTATTATATGAAAAGTTGAATCAATTCAGCTTGATTGTTTCAGTACGCCGGGTGGTAGCAGGTTAAAAAGGCAGATTTCTCAGGCAAAGTGATCGCATACGGAGTCCGCCGTTAGCGGGTTTGCAATTATTACATCTACAAGTCAGAGGTCGTCATGAGCAATGAGATCAAAAGAATCGGTGTCTTAACGAGTGGCGGTGATGCGCCGGGTATGAATGCAGCTATTCGTGGTGTGGTTCGTGCGGGATTAACCGAAGGGTTGGAAGTTTTCGGTATTTATGATGGCTATCTTGGCTTGTATGAAAACCGCATGAAGAAACTTGACCGTTTTAGTGTGTCCGACATGATTAACCGTGGTGGTACTTTTCTAGGCTCAGCCCGTTTCCCAGAGTTCAGGGATGAGAAGGTTCGTACTGTCGCTATTGAGAACATGAGAAAAAACGGTCTTGATGCTCTGGTCGTTATCGGCGGTGACGGTTCCTATCTTGGTGCGAAAAAACTGACAGAAGCGGGTTTCCCCTGCATTGGTCTACCGGGCACTATTGATAATGATGTGGCGGGTACCGACTATACCATCGGCTATTTCACGGCGCTGGAAACTGTGGTTGAAGCGATTGACCGTCTGCGTGATACCTCGACTTCCCACAAACGTATTTCCATTGTTGAAGTCATGGGACGTTATTGTGGTGATCTCACTTTGTCAGCCGCTATTGCAGGTGGTTGTGAGTTTATTGTTCTACCGGAAGTCTCATTTAGTTGTGATGAGCTCGTAGCGGAAATTAAAGCGGGTATCGATAAAGGCAAACGCCATGCCATCGTTGCAATTACCGAACATGTTTGTGATGTTTATGAACTTGCGAGACATATCGAAAAAGAGACGCATCATGAAACCCGTGCCACAGTCTTAGGCCATGTTCAGCGTGGTGGTTCCCCGGTTGCCTATGATCGTATTCTGGCTTCCCGTATGGGGGCATATTCCATTCAATTGCTGTTGGAAGGTTATGGTGGTCGTTGTGTTGGTATTCAAAACGAGAAACTTGTTCATCATGACATCATTGATGCAGTGCAAAATATGAAACGTGTGTTTAAACAGGATTGGTTGGAAACCGCGAAAAAGTTGTATTGATCACGTCAATACCGGCAAATCTAAATCCGTTGCAGCCTCGTTGGAGGCTGTAATTTATCTTTAGATATTCCTTTCACATATAAATAAATGCTTTTAATTATTTCTGAGTGATAACGCTTTCTGTCAGCCTTGAATTTCATAACAGTTAAAACAGCTTGTGGAGAGATTCAAATGAAAGTCAGATGGCGTGTGGCATTGGCGTTACTATTGATTACCAATAGCAGCGTCTGGGCAAAAGATCTTCAACTTCTTAATGTTTCCTATGATCCAACCCGTGAGTTATATCAGCAGTATAATCAGGCTTTTAGCGATTATTGGCAACAGAAGACAGGGGATAAAGTGATAATCCGGCAATCTCATGGTGGTTCGGGTAAACAGGCAACTTCTGTTATCAACGGCCTTGAGGCGGATGTGGTGACACTGGCTTTGGCCTATGATGTGGATGCCATTGCGGAACGTGGCCGGATAGCGAAAGCATGGATTAAGCGTTTGCCAGAGAATTCTGCCCCCTATACTTCAACCATTGTTTTTTTAGTGCGGAAAGGTAATCCAAAGCAAATTAAAGACTGGTCAGATTTAGTTCGTCCAGGAGTATCTGTTGTGACACCTAATCCAAAAACATCGGGCGGTGCACGCTGGAATTATTTGGCTGCATGGGGTTATGGGTTGATTCATAACAATCAGGAACAGGACAAAGCGAAAGCGTTTGTTAAAGCCCTTTACCAGAATGTTGAAGTGCTCGATTCTGGCGCAAGAGGAGCGACCAGTACTTTTGTCGAGCGTGGAATCGGTGATGTATTAATTGCCTGGGAGAATGAGGCATTATTAGCGATTAATGTGCTTGATAAAGATAAATTCGAAATTGTGACACCTAGTCTGTCAATTCTGGCTGAGCCGACGGTTTCTGTTGTTGATAAGGTTGTTGATAAACGTCATAGCCGTGAGCTAGCAACAGAATATCTGCAATACCTTTACTCGCCAGTTGGGCAGGAGATAGCGGCTAAAAACTATTATCGACCACGTGATAAAGCGGTTGCTGATAAGTACCGCTCCTCTTTTCCTGCGTTGGAATTATTTACTGTCGATAAGATATTCGGCGGTTGGGGTGAAGCTCAAAAAGTGCATTTTGCGACTGGCGGTGTGTTTGATGAGATTATTCAGCGATAAAAATGAGTAACCGCCGTAGGTGTACGGCGGTCAATTATCGTTGAAATATGAATTAGGCTTTTTTCGCAGTGGCTGCGGCTTTTACGATAACAGCGAAAGCATTCGCTTTTAGAGATGCACCGCCAACTAATGCACCGTCAATGTCTGGTTGAGCGAATAGTTCAGCGGCATTATCTGCGTTCACAGAGCCACCGTACTGGATAATGACTTGTTGTGCGATTGCTGTATCTTTCTGCGCAATATGATCACGGATGAATTTATGCACAGCCTGAGCTTGTGCCGGTGTTGCTGATTTGCCTGTACCAATTGCCCAAACAGGTTCGTAAGCAATGACCGCATTTTGGAATGCTTCTACTCCCAATATGTTCAGAACCGCATCAATTTGCCTTGCACATACGCTTTCAGTTTGGCCGGCTTCATTTTCCTGTTCAGTTTCGCCGATGCACAAAACAGGGATTAGAC
Organism: Photorhabdus kayaii; assembly: GCF_025384895.1. Classification (NCBI taxonomy): domain Bacteria; kingdom Pseudomonadati; phylum Pseudomonadota; class Gammaproteobacteria; order Enterobacterales; family Morganellaceae; genus Photorhabdus; species Photorhabdus kayaii. The sequence continues at coordinate 40,056 of NZ_JAJAFZ010000013.1, read as the reverse complement.
CTTGTTGTTTAAGAATGGAAAATTTTTTCACAATGAATTCATCACTTTCTTGGTGGTAAGTACGGCGTTCAGAGTGGCCGATAATAATGTATTCTGCGCCAATGTCTTTCAACATTGTGGCGGAAGTTTCACCGGTAAATGCACCAGACAGGTTAACGTCAACGTCCTGTGCACCTAGAGCAATGCGGCTGCCAGCCAGTGCTTGTTTAGCCTGAGAGAGATAAAGCGCTGGTGGCGCGATAGCGACGTCACAGCCGGTAACACTGCTTAATTCTTGACGCAGGCCAGTGATGAGTTCGTTAACCATATGGGTGCTGCCATTCAATTTCCAGTTACCCATAACTAATGGATGTCGCATGTTTTTTCCTCCAACCAGAGAATGTTTAAGTAGTGAGTTGAATGAAATTCATTCTTAAGATCGATTCGGTAGATCGGCGCTCCACAGTATAGTGATCATTGCCGACAATAGCTTTTTTTTATTGCTAAATTTGATTAGTTATCGGGTTCAAATAACCATAGCTTAATCGGTTCAATAGCGAAAGTAAGCGTTTTTTCGCTACTATTTACCACAATATAGCGAATAGCGCCGATGTTGTGGCTGTAAAATGGCGATTTTTTGCTGTTTATGAGTAAGTTATCAATATTCTCTTTGCTTTGTTCCTGTGAAAGCGTTGGGTTAAAGTGGCGCATTAGGGCGATCATGTACTGCTCTGCCAGCATTTGGTTTTGCTGAGTTTCAGCGGTATTTTCTGATGGTAGTAATGTCAGTTGCAGGCTTTTGATTTTTTCGCTTCCTCGCTCAAGTACGGCGGAAGAATAGAGTTTTTCATTGATTTTACTGGCAGCTCGTGTCAGTGGCGGATAAATGTTTTTACTTATGATTACCCGATACTCGCGTAGTGGCAATGTCGGGTTGTGGCGATTATATTTTTCGCGAAATCGCGGGATAGTTTCATCGAAAGAGGGGGCATTCGGCAGAAGATAGGTCGCTTGTACTGTGGGTTCTGTGGTTGTGGATTTATCAGCATGGGCTACCAATGGCAAACCGACGCTGTTTGCCGCTAATATTATGGCTAGAAATTTATTAACGTCCATTTTCATGTTGCCGCTCGCTTAGGTTAAACTGCGCAGAGAAACAGAATACACGATTGGAAAAGAATAGATGACATTACAACAATGGGGTTTTTCATTCAAAGGACGAATTGGGCGGTGTGAATTCTGGATTGGCATTGGTGTTTGCTTGGCTTTGATGTTTGTTATCTTGACTATTCAGGGAATGAATTCTTTGACCATGCACTATGCTGTTTTTGCACTTGTCTTGGTGATGTATCCCGTAGCGGCAATGATGGTTAAGCGTCTGCATGATCGAAATAAGCGGGGAGGCTGGTCGCTGCTTTTATTACTGGCAGGGCTGTTGATTGCTGTTGACTGGGGTGGCATGGCACCGTTCTGGCAATGGGGGATTGGCCGTTTTATCCCCACATTGATCATTGTAATGATGGTGCTTGATTGCGGTGTATTCCGTGGTACGGATGGGCCAAACCGGTTTGGTGAGGCGACAGAGAAAGTGGATTTTATTTCTGTCAAAGATGATTGAAACTACCAATATTGCTCACTGGTGATATGCCCCGGTTTGCGGCGTAAGTGTTTTGTCATTCCACGCCGCTCTTTTAGCAGTTGCTGGGTATCTTTCACCATTTGAGGGTTACCGCATAACATAATATGGCTGTTGTCACTGTTCATCGTAAGTCCGGCAGCGGACTCAAGTTCGCCGTTCTCGATCAATGCTGGGATACGACCAGTCAATGAGCCGGGGTTTTGTTCACGACTGACGATAGTCTGAATTCGTAACTTGCCATTGAGACGTTCAACTAATTGCTGCATTAAGGGCAGATAGCTTAAATCTTGTGTTAGTCTGACTGCATGCACCAATACGATGTTCTTGAATCTATCCAGATGATCTCCTTGCTGGAGGATTGACAGATAAGGGCCAATGGCAGTCCCTGTTGAAAGCATCCATAATGTTTCACAATCAGGTATTTCATCAAGAATAAAAAAGCCTGCGGCTTGTTCTGTTACTAAGAGATCATCACCCGGTTGCAGAGCTGCTAACCGTGGGCTGAGTTTGCCTTCTGGAACCGTGACTAAGTAGAATTCAAGATTATTATCTATCGGGGCATTAACATAAGAGTAGGCCCGTTGCACCCGTTCATCATCTATTTCCATCGCCAGTTTTGCAAACTGACCCGCAGTAAATTCTTCAACCGGTGCATGTATCCTGATGCTGAATAAGGTATTCGTCCAGTGAATAACTTGTGTAACTTTTCCTGTAACCCAGTTTGCCATTGGAATTTATCTCCTATCCCGAAAGAAATCTCCGAACAGTTTGTTTTTACGTCGCTATTTTAGTCCTATAGGGATAAATACCATTATCGATTCTGTGTCATAGAAAAATTAACCATAATTTTATTAATATTTGGTTTATATGTGCATATTTGTTGTCATATATGGCGTAATTGACTGCAATTTTTTCTGAAAATAAAATTATGCACTACTTTTGTCTTTGGTGCAGGAATATGTTCTTTACGTCAGTTTTGATCTTGCTTTGTTGGTTACCATTGGCACATATACCCTATGGATTTCAAGATGCATCGCGACGGCAAGGGAGCGAATCCCCGGGAGCATAGGTAACTATGAGACCGGGGTGAGTGAGTGCAGCCAACAAAGAGGCAACTTGAAAGATAACGGGTATAGAATGCAACGCTAGGGATATGTCGTTTAATCATATAGTAAAGAAAGGGTGGTAATTTCACCCTTTCTTTATATTAATTAACCTTTATCTTCCCAATCCTGCGCACGGGCAACTGCTTTTTTCCAGCCATTGTATTTGTAATTACGTTCAGTGGTTTCAATGCTTGGACGGAATTCTTTTTCAATGGTGGCTTTACTTTTCACTTCATCCAGGTCTTTCCAGTAGCCAACTGCCAATCCTGCGAGGAATGCTGCGCCCAATGCAGTGCTTTCACGCACCACAGGGCGTTCTACACGGGTGCCAAGAATATCTGATTGGAATTGCATCAGGAAGTTATTGGCAACGGCTCCGCCATCTACCCGTAGTGCTTGCAACCGGGTGCCTGCATCAGCTTGCATAGCGTCCAGTACATCACGGGTCTGATAGGCGATAGATTCCAGCGTCGCACGAATGATGTGATTACTGTTGGTGCCGCGGGTTAGGCCGAAAATTGACCCTCGGGCGTAGGGGTCCCAATAGGGGGCACCAAGGCCGGTAAAAGCAGGGATCACATACACGCCGTTACTATTTTTAACTTTAGTGGCAAAATATTCGGAGTCAGCCGCATCTGCAATAAGTTTCAGTTCATCACGCAACCACTGAATAGAGGCACCACCAACGAAAACCGCACCTTCAAGTGCATAGTTCACTTCGCCGCGAGGACCACAGGCAATGGTTGTTAGTAGGCCGTGATTGGAGCGTACGGCATCTGTACCCGTGTTCATCAGTAGGAAACAGCCTGTCCCGTAGGTGTTTTTCGCCATACCCGGTTGGACACAAAGTTGACCATATAGAGCAGCTTGCTGATCACCTGCGATACCTGAGATAGGGATCCGGGTGCCGCCTTTACCGCCGATGTTGGTCTGACCATAAATCTCAGAAGATGAATGAACGCTAGGCAGTAGGGATCGCGGGATTTGTAACTCATCAAGAATATGTTGATCCCACTCCAGATTGTGAATATTGAACAGCATCGTTCGGGAGGCGTTTGTGAAATCGGTAACGTGGACACGGCCTTGAGTCATTTTCCATACCAGCCAAGTATCCACAGTACCGAATAGGAGCTCACCCTTTTCAGCTCGTTCACGGGCGCCTGCGACGTTATCTAAGATCCATTTTACTTTGGTGCCGGAGAAATAAGGGTCTACTACCAACCCTGTATTCTGGCGAATATATTCTTCTAATCCCTCTTTTTGTTTGAGTTTAGTACACGCGTCTGCGGTACGGCGACATTGCCAAACGATGGCATTGTAAATAGGTTTACCGGTTTCTTTTTCCCAAATAATCGTTGTTTCACGTTGGTTGGTAATCCCAATACCGGCAATCTGATCAGAACTAATATCCGCTTTCGCCAATACTTCTACTAAAGTTGAGCTTTGGGTTGCCCAGATTTCCATTGGATCGTGTTCTACCCAACCCGGTTTAGGATAAATTTGCGTAAACTCTCTTTGGGAAATTGAGATAATATTGGCGTCGTGATCAAGAATTATTGCTCGGGAACTGGTGGTTCCCTGATCAAGAGCGACAATATACTTTTTCTCAATCATATTTTCTGTTGTCATGATAATAACCTGTTCTGGTAATGCTCTACTTTAGGCTTTCTTTTTCTTCTGATCTTCAGTCTTATGAACATCAGATGGTAAATTACGACCAATAAGTTTGCGGTAGCCAAATGCTCCCACAATACCGCCGATAATGGGGGCGGTCAGAGTAACCAGACAGTAAGGGATTTCACGCCCACCCGTCAGGGCAATATCTCCCCAACCGGCCAGATAAGCAACTAATTTGGGACCAAAGTCACGGGCCGGGTTCAGCGCGAAACCGGTTAATGGGCCAAATGCACCGCCGATAACGGCAATCACAATACCAATCAGTAACGGGGCCAGAGGACCGCGGGGAATACCGTTACCGTCGTCAGTCAGCGATAGAATCAAACAGAGCAGAATGGCGGCAATGATAACTTCTATCATAAAAGCCTGAGAAATGGACAGTGGCGCCATTGGGTAAGTAGAGAATACACCTGCTGTAAACAGGCTTTCAGGCGTGCCACGAATGATATTGTGTACTTGTTCGTAATCAAGGAATACGCTGTAGTACATCATGTAAATGAGAACGGCAGCGATGAAGCCACCAATCATTTGGGCAATAATGAAAGGGATAACCTTTTTGCCATCAAAGCGGGCAAACAACCATAAGGCAATCGTCACTGCTGGGTTAAGGTGAGCACCGGAAACACCTGCGGTGAGATAAACAGCCAACGCAACGCTCATACCCCAAATAATACTGATTTCCCATAAGCCTAATTGTGCGCCGGCAATACGTGCAGCGGCAACACAGCCTACTCCAAGGAAAACCAATAGTGCGGTACCAAGAAACTCAGAGATACATTGTCCGGTTAATGTCGTGCTAGTGGTTTGGCTCATATGTTCTATCCTACAAAGAAGATTTTAGAGGCGTAATTATTATTGTCACCTTTCAGAAATTGAAAAGGAGATTATGTAAATTTATCGTTAATGAGCGGAAACGAGAAATAGCGAAATTAAAATGTGTGTGTTGTGTCAACAAAATGAGCGAATCCGCATTTATCCGCTATTTTGCTAAAAATTAAAGTGGGAGACATTTTGAGCTTTTTATTTGGTAGTTATTTTTCATGTGTTGGGGATGTTGCTAGACAGGGGAGCTTTGGCTACATACAATCAGACAATTGCTTATAAGGGGGAACCGAGAATGTCATTTGAAGTTTTTGAAAAGCTGGAAGCCAAGGTTCAGCAGGCGATTGATACTATTACCCTGCTACAAATGGAAATTGAAGAATTAAAAGAAAAAAATCGAGCTTTGTCTCAGGAGATCCAGAATGCAACCAGCGGCCGTGAGTCTCTGGCTCATGAGAATGAGCAATTAAAACAAGAGCAGCAAGTATGGCAAGAACGTTTGCGTGCCTTGTTAGGCAAAATGGAAGATGTTCAGTAATTAAAATTTCCAACAGACAAAAGAAGGGCGATCTGAAAAATCGCCCTTAGTTTTATCATACATTATCATCAGATGATCTCATCTTCTTCATCATCAAGTCCCAGTGGTTCTTCAGACAAAATGATACCGGTGTTATCGGCATACAAATAATCGCCAGAGAAGAAGGTGACACCACCAAAATTCACCCGGATATCGCTTGCGCCGGTCCCTTCATCACGACAGCCAGCAGGAATAGCGGCTATAGCTTGAATGCCGAGGTCGAACTCTGCTAACTGGTCAACCTGACGTACAGCACCGTAAACAACAATACCCTCCCATCCATTTTGCACAGCGAGTTGTGCCAGTTCAGCGTTAATTAATGCTTGGCGTACAGAACCACCACCATCTACCAGTAAAATGCGTCCATGACCGTTGTCTTCAAGCAGGTCGTAAAGTAATCCGTTGTCTTCAAAGCATTTAACCGTGATGATTTGACCACCAAATGAAGTACGCCCGCCAAAATTGGAGAACATAGGCTCTACCACATTTACTTCTTCTTGATAGATGTCACAAAGCTCGGAAGTATCATATTTCATAGGATTTACGTCTGGTTAAGGTATGGAACAGTCAGTATATCCCTTTCAGGCCGATGTTAGCAAAATCATCAATTATTAAATTGATATTGTTAACAGGTATCCAGAATGATTAAGTTACAACACCTTCGGAAAAACAGCACAAATATTGTCTAATTAAAAATAAGACCAACTGAAAATAGAATATTAGTCAATAATGCCGTCTTAACCATCTGTCCCAACATTGGTCGCATTCCTTCCGGTGTGGGTTCATTAAGTACATACCACATATGTTTGAACAACCAAGGCAGAGCGAGCAAGAACAACCAGCTTGACCAGCCAGACGGGTTTTGTATGGTGAATAATACCAAGCAGAGTATTGCTGTGATTATTAAACATCCATGATAATAACGGGCTTTTTTAGGGCCGAGACGGACTGCCAGGGTATTTTTGCCATGCCGTTTGTCATCTTCAATATCACGCAAGTTATTGATATTCAGAACAGCAGCAGAGAGAAGACCACAGGCTGTCGCCGGGAGTATGACAACTGAGTCAAAAAAACCTGCTTGAAGATAATAAGTACCGGCAACACTTAACCAGCCAAAGAAAATCAGTACTGAAATATCGCCAAGTCCCATATAGCCATAAGGCTTTGTACCGACTGTATAGGTAATTGCGGCAATAATTGCTAGCAGGCCAAGTGCCAAAAAACCGAATATATCGCTAGGTTCTTCACAGGCAACGGCAATCAAGGCGCTACCAGACAGACAAGTTAGCAGGACAATAATCTTCAGCACTTTTTTCATCTGTGAGATGGTAATAATGCCTTTTTGCATACCACGTAGTGGCCCGATACGCTTTTCAGTATCACTGCCTTTGATAACATCACCGTAATCATTGGCGAGATTGGACAGAATTTGCAGTATGGCTGCTGTTAATAGTGCTAGTAAGGCGACCGGTAGCTTGAAATGCCCTGTCCAGGCAGCAAGGGCTGAGCCAGTAATAATGGCGGCAAGGGCGAGTGGTAGCGTTTTAGGACGCAAACTTTCCAGCCATGCTTGAGTTTGACTGATGGAAGTTGATGAGTTCATTTCTGAGTTCACTTATTCCTGTAAATTTATAATGAATGATGGGAGGCATGCCTCCCATCATTCATTATATACCCGTTATCTTTCAAGTTGCCTCTTTGTTGGCTGCACTCACTCACCCCGGTCACATCGTTATCTATGCTCCCGGGGATTCGCTCCCTTGCCGTCGCGATGCATCTTGAAATCCATAGGGTATAGCGGATCAGAAATCGTATATACCGATTATAGGATAAAGCGGCTCAGATCTTCATCTGCAACCAATTCATCTAGATGCTTTTTAACATAGTCGGCATCAATATCAACTGACTGACCACGACGTTCACTGGCTTCGAAGGAGATATCTTCTATCAGCCGCTCAAGCACAGTATGTAGGCGACGGGCCCCGATATTTTCGGTCGATTCATTTACCTGCCATGCGGATTCTGCAATTTTGCTAATGCCATCATCCGTGAAACTGATGATCATACCTTCCGTTTCCATCAGTGCTTTGTACTGTTCCGTCAGGGATGCACTCGGTTCAGTCAGAATACGCTCAAAATCTTTTGTAGTGAGTGCCTGTAACTCCACTCGGATTGGCAGACGCCCTTGTAATTCAGGGATCAGATCGGAAGGACTGGCAACCTGGAATGCACCTGAGGCGATAAACAGGATGTGGTCTGTTTTTACCATGCCGTGTTTAGTGGATACTGTACAACCTTCCACCAATGGTAACAGGTCACGCTGAACACCTTCACGGGAAACATCAGGGCCTGAAGTCTGGCCTCGTTTGCAGATTTTGTCGATTTCATCAATGAAGACAATACCGTGTTGTTCAACGGAATCAATAGCCTGTTGTTTCAATTCTTCCGGGTTAACTAGTTTAGAGGCTTCTTCTTCGATCAGTAGCTTGAAAGCATCCTTGATTTTTAGCTTACGAGATTTGTGTTTCTGACCGGCAAGGTTCTGGAACATAGATTGCAACTGATTTGTCATCTCTTCCATACCCGGAGGCGCCATGATCTCGACGCCCACAGGTGTGGTAGCAACATCAATCTCGATTTCTTTATCATCAAGTTGACCTTCACGTAGTTTCTTACGGAATGCCTGGCGTGCGGCTGATGGCTCGACTTGCGTCTCCGTTTGTCCCCAGTTATTTTTGGCTGGTGGGATCAGGACATCCAGAATACGCTCTTCTGCCAATTCTTCTGCCCGATAACGGTTTTTTTCGATGGATTGCAGGCGGACCATTTTAACCGCGGCATCGGTCAGATCACGGATGATAGAATCGACTTCTTTACCAACATAGCCAACTTCGGTGAATTTTGTCGCTTCGACTTTGATAAACGGCGCATTTGCCAGTTTTGCCAGGCGACGGGCGATTTCGGTTTTACCTACCCCAGTCGGACCAATCATCAGGATATTTTTAGGTGTTACTTCGTAGCGCAGCGTTTCATCTAGCTGCATACGACGCCAGCGGTTACGGAGTGCGATAGCTACAGCGCGTTTCGCTTTGTCCTGACCAATAATGTGTTTGTCAAGTTCGCTGACAATTTCGCGTGGAGTCATTTCAGACATACTATCTACCCTTACGCTTTTGAAGGAAGTTCTTCGAAGTTGTGATTATGGTTGGTATAAATGCAGATATCACCGGCAATGGTTAACGCTTTCTCTGCAATTTGTCTGGCGCTGAGATCGGTATTCTCCAGCATTGCTCGTGCGGCAGATTGGGCGTATGGGCCACCGGAACCAATGGCAATGAGGTCATTTTCTGGCTGAATGACATCGCCGTTACCTGTAATGATCAGGGAGGTATTTTCATCTGCGACTGCCAGCAGAGCTTCCAGTTTGCGTAGCATGCGATCAGTGCGCCAGTCTTTAGCAAGCTCAACCGCTGCTTTGGTCAGATGCCCTTGGTGCATTTCAAGTTTACGTTCAAACAGTTCAAACAGAGTAAAAGCGTCTGCTGTACCGCCGGCAAAACCCGCGATTACTTTGTCATTATAGAGGCGGCGAACTTTACGGACATTGCCTTTCATGACGGTATTACCCATCGTTGCCTGTCCATCACCACCGATTACGACTTGGCCATTACGGCGAACACTTACGATTGTAGTCACGAGTAAGCCCTTGGTTACAAAAATAGATAAATGTGACGCATGGTACTTTCCCATAGGGTATACGGCTATCGAAAATACCGTGTGCACGGTGTTAGCAGTATAGATGGGGGAGAATTATCATTTTTCAACCCCCAGTAACACGGAGAATGCAACCTGATACGCCAGCGCCTTTCAGACGTTCCCGCATTTTTTCTGCGGTGTTTTTACTGTAGGGACCAAGAACAACACGATGCCAGCCGTCTCCCGTTGTGATCTGGCTTTCAATACCCGCAAATGCCAGATTGGCACGTACTGATTCAGCTTGGTCCATATTGCGGAATGAACCACATTGTAAAATCATACGCTGTGCCTTTTCTACGGGCTTAGGTTTACTGGTTTCAGCCGGTGGTAGAGTTTGTGGCTGAACTGGCTGAGTCTGCATGGGTTGTTGTGGTAACGTTTGTTGAGGTTGTGGCCTTGTTTCCAGCGGTTTTTGTGTTTCCGTTGATGGCTTGATGATCACTTGTGAACGCGGCACTTGAACGCCATTGTATGGCACTTCTGGTAGTGAAGTCGCCGGTTGGCGCATATCCGCCTGCATTTGTTCAAGTAACTGCCGTTGCTCTGCGGTCAGCTGAGTTTGTGAATTGCTTTGCCCCCCGGATGAGGGATCACGTGGTGTCTCGATGCCAACGGGGCGATTTTCCAATTCTTTGATATAGCGCCAACGTTCTTCTGGTTTTGGTGGTAATCCATTGTTTTGCTGAGAATGTTTTGGCAGTATTTCTGGTTCGCTTTTCTGTTTATTGTGGGTAATAAAGTAAAGGCCACCAATAAAGATAACGACTAAGGCTATCGCGATGACCAGCGTTGCTTTTGGCAGCCCCTGGGCTTGGTGTTTTTTCTTATCGGTATTTTTACGGCGGGTGTTTGAACGCCCGCGACTCACATAATCTCGTTGTGCCACTGTCTAATTCGCTGAGTAATTTAAATAAAAGAAAATAAACGATATGTTACTTAACCTGCGGTTATTTGCCTAGCTTTTAGGCGAACAGGTGCTTTGCCGAATAATTAATTCCGATTCCAGTAACTGAGAACCGCCTGAAGTTGTGTGACCCTGGATTTGATCTAGCAACAGTAACATTGCCTTGTGACCAATTTGATAACTGGGCTGTCCAACGGTTGTCAACGGCGGATCGCTGTACGTGGCGAGACTTAAGTTATCAAACCCAATGATTGATAAATCTTCCGGTATTTTTAAGCCCATTCTTTTAGCCTGCCACATCACGCCAATTGCCATAACATCGCTGTGGCAGAAGATGGCTGTAGGGGGATCCAGCAGAGAGAGCAACTGTTCAGTCAGCTTTGCGCCGCTTTCATGGGTAAAGTGACCTTGGACAATATAATCTTCACGAATTGTCCCACCAGAGCGACGCAATGCTTGGATATATCCCTGACGGCGATAGCGGCAAATCGGTATATTTTCTGGACCGGAGAGGCAGGCAATGCGTTTATGTCCCAATGTTTGCAGATAATGAGTCGCATTGAATGCGGCGGTCAGGTTATCAATATGAATAGTCGGCAGTTCTAGCTCTGGTGCAAATTCGTTTGCCATTACCATTGGCGGTAGGTTTTTTTGTTCTTCTTTGCTGGCATCAAACGGGATATTCGAACCCAGTAGCAACAGACCATCAATTTGTTTGGTGACAATCAGGTTGAGAAACGCGTGTTCCTGTTTTTGCTGATGTTGGCAATCACCGATTAAAACCAGATAGCCATGTTGTTCCGCTGTCTCTTCAATGCCGCAAATCACATCAGTGAAAAAGGGATCGCTGATATTTGGCACTATCACTAAAATAGTTTTTGACTCACCGCGTTTAAGATTACGGGATAAATTATTTGGGTAATAGCCCACAGCCAGTACAGCTTGTTCCACTTTTTGTCGGGTCTGGGAAGAAACCTTTTCTGGATTCATGAGTGTTCTCGATACTGTTGCGGTAGAAACGCCAGCCACTTCAGCGACATCTTTCATTGTTGCGGAGGTGCCATTCTTTTTCTGCTCCAAAACTCACTCCTCATTTCCTGACTGATTAGTTAAATGATTGTCATTTTCTGGTTGCCGGGAAACCGTCAGTGACTTTAAGGAAAGTAACGACATGCGGTTTAAGGTTATGACAATGTTATTAAGGGATCATTCTAAACAGTTTGGCAAATTCATTTATTCCTTAGTTTGTAAAAAAGTGTGATATAAATCATTTATTCGATATGGCTCGCAAATTAGTGAGTAATTTTTCATTGGTTACGGATTGTTGGGTGTGATTTTTTAAATAGCAAATAAGAGTATGTTTAATCTGCTCAGGTTATGTGTTTTAAAATAGAGGCGATTAATTACTAACTGTCTGTTGGATCAACATCGATATTCCATTTCACTTTTCGGGTTTGCGGTAAAGCTGTTATCTGTGGATAAACCAGTGCCATGATTTTTTGTAAAACAGTTCTGGATGGATGTTGAATTAATAGTTGCCAACGATAACGACCACTTCTTTTTGACTGTAATGCAGGAACCGGGCCCATGATCCATAAGTTATCATCCCGCAAAGGGTGGTGTTCAAAAAGCAGGCGCAGTTGTTGTAAAAAAGCAGGTGCTTGCTGATTATCGTGATCTTCTGACCGCAAGATAATATGGCTGGTAAATGGTGGTAAAAACACACTCTTACGTTCATCCATAGCTTGAATAGCGAAAGCATCGTAGCCTTTATTGAGCAAAATTTGCAGTAATGGATGGTCAGGATGATGAGTCTGAAGAACCACTTCTCCTCGTTTACCAGCCCGACCAGCCCGACCAGAAACTTGTGTATAAAGTTGTGCGAAACGTTCTGCTGCCCGAAAATCTGCTGAAAACAAGGCACCATCAACATCGAGTAACGCGACCAGTGTGACATCAGGAAAATGGTGACCTTTTGCCAGCATTTGGGTGCCAATCAGTATACGGGCATTTCCGGCGTGAATGTCAGCCAGTTGTTGTTCCAGTGTTCCTTTGCGGCTAGTGGTATCCCTGTCAATGCGGGTAACGGGTACATTAGGGAATAGGGCTGAAATACCGTCTTCAAGCTGTTCTGTGCCAAGGCCAACAGGTTGAAGATGAGTAGAACCGCATTGCGGGCACTGACGGGGAACGGGGCGCTGGCTGTCACAATGATGGCAACGTAACTGACGATGGTATTGATGCAGCGTGTAATAATGGTCACAGCGTTGGCATTCTGCAATCCAGCCACATTCATGGCAGAGTAGGGCAGGTGAGTAACCGCGGCGGTTAAGGAAAAGTATGACCTGATTATTGGCTTGTAGATGTTCTTCAATACGTTTTATTAGTGGTTGAGATAACCCGATTTTGAGTGGTAAGCCTTTTAAGTCCAACAGATGCTGAGTCGCTGGCTGAGCATAACCTGCCCGTTTGGACAATGTTAGCGTACGGTATTTGCCTTGTTGCACATTGTAAAGTGTTTCTAGTGCTGGGGTCGCAGAGCCCATGATCACCGGGATATTCTCTTTTTTTGCTCTGAATACCGCTAAATCACGGGCATGATAACGCCAGCCCTCCTGTTGCTTATAAGAGCTGTCATGTTCTTCATCAATAATGATGATGCCAAGGCAGGCGAAAGGGGTAAATAGGGCTGAGCGTGTACCGATGACAATGGCGTTTTCACCTTGTCGCGCTCGTAGCCATACAGCAAGACGTTCACTGTCATTCAGGGCTGAATGAAGAACATCAACCGGTGCGTTGAAACGTTCACGGAAGCGACGGATGGTCTGTGGTGTCAGGCCAATTTCCGGTACAAGTATCAGCGCTTGTTTACCTTGCTCCAGAATATTTTCCAACACACTGAGATAAACTTCTGTTTTACCTGATCCGGTGATGCCCGCCAGTAACCAGGGAGAGAATTGCTGGTCTTCTGCACGGATAGCACCAACTGCTGTGGCTTGTTCGGTATTCAATTTCAGGCGTTCGCCGGTGATTTGGAAGTGATTTCGCCAGTTCTCAGATTCAGGTTGCACAGGGTATAAATCGATAAGTGACTTCTTTTTGAGCGATTGGAAAGCGCTTTCGCTCAGTTCCAGTTCTGTAATCTGATGGCGATATATTGCTTTACGGCGTAGGGTTGCCAGTACTTGCTGCTGTTTTGGCGAGCGTTTCAGTTGCGCTAGCGGTAATTCAGCGCCTGTTGGCGTGACTTGCCATTGCCATAGTGGAGTTGATTCCGCGGGTTTTCCTTGACGAAGCAGCACCGGCAATGCATGGAACAGGACTTCACCGATGGGGTAATGGTAATAATTGGATGCCCAGAGCAATAATTGCCAAAGGTTTTCTGGAAATAAAGAGTGAGTATCGAGAATAGATTCTATGGTTTTCAGTTGTTCTGCCGGAATATCACTGTTGTCAGTTATCCCAGTGATGATACCAATCGCTTTACGTTTGCCAAAAGGGACTGTTACCCGCATTCCTGCAACGGGTAATTGACTTTCTGCGGGTAGCAGATAGTCAAAAGAGCGGGTAAGAGGGACAGGCAGAGCAACCTGAATAACAACCATAAAATTATTCCGTAAAATCAATGGGTAAATTAGAATGTAATCAAAAATTGATTACAGAGTACCATAGGTGTTGAGTGGATTTCATTGCGAGATAGGCAGATCTTCTGTATGATCCGCCGCCTTTGGTATGGAAGATACCAAACTCATTTTATCAACACGACGTGTGGTGTCTGGCGGCAACAGGGCTGGATAGCGACACGGCCTTAACAGAGGTTATCCCATGAAAAAAGGTATTCATCCTAAATATGAAGAAATTACTGCAACCTGCTCTTGCGGTAATGTAATACAAGTCAGATCTACCGCTGGTCACGCTTTGAACCTAGACGTATGCGGCCAATGCCACCCATTCTATACGGGTAAACAACGTGATGTTGCTACTGGTGGTCGTGTTGATCGCTTTAAGAAACGTTTCAATGTTCCAGGTGTCAGCAAATAGTTGCAGAATTGAGCCTGTCCATGATGACAGGCCGACTGGTACTAACGCCCGGTGTTTTGCATCGGGCGTTTTGCATTTTAGCCAAAATAAAAAATCCCTGAATTTTTACAGGAGTTTTTTTCGCTACTATCAATATTCCCAGGTATCAGGATCAATACCTAATTCCCGCATGATTTTTTTGGCTACCTCTGGGATTTCATCATTACGCTCTTTACGTAAATCAGCATCATCGGGCAGCGGCTGTCCAGTAAATGCATGCAGGAATGCTTCGCACAGCAATTCACTATTAGTTGCATGACGCAGGTTATTGACCTGGCGACGAGTGCGTTCATCAGTGAGGATTCTCAACACTTTCAAAGGAATTGAAACTGTGATTTTCTTCACTTGCTCGCTTTTTTTGCCATGTTCAGCATAAGGGCTGACATATTCACCGTTCCACTCAGCCATGGGGTACCTTAAATAGTCGTAAAATCATAAAATTAAGCCAGATAACAGCACCAGCTTTCGTTGTGACATATTGCCATTTTATCGTGATTTCCTTATCAATTATACAGTTATAGTATATGCGATAAACTAATGGCTACTAATAAATAAAGCACCATTAGTTATGATGAATAATTATCCCATTGTCTAATCTAACCGTAAAGAGGTTTGGATGTCTAGATGTATTGACGTCTACTGTGGTAGCGGATATTCTTCCCTGACTTAATTTATGACAGATAGTGGTAGCTGATATGACACGCAAGCCGGCAACAATAGCAGTTCGCAATGGGCTGAATAATGATGAACAGTATGGTTGTGTTGTTCCGCCTATATATCTTTCCAGCACATATAATTTTACTGATTTTAATCAGCCAAGGACACATGATTATTCCCGCAGGAGTAATCCGGGTCGAGATATGGTGCAACAGGCATTAGCTGAGCTGGAGGGGGGAGCGGGTGCTATCATGACCAGCAGTGGAATGTCAGCCATTCACCTGTTATGCACGGTTTTCCTTCAACCTGGCGATCTGTTGGTTGCGCCTCATGATTGTTATGGTGGCAGTTACCGTTTATTTGACAGCCAGACTAAACGCGGTGCTTATGACGTGGTTTTTGTCGATCAGAGTGATGAACAGGCATTAAAGCAAGTCTTGTCCAAAAAACCAAAGTTGGTATTGATTGAAACGCCCAGTAATCCTTTATTGCGTATTGTCGATATTGCTCATATATGCCAGCTTTCCCATGAGGTAGGGGCGACAGTCATTGTTGATAACACTTTCCTGAGCCCTGTACTACAGAAGCCGTTGGAATTGGGGGCAGATCTGGTTGTGCATTCCTGTACTAAATATCTTAATGGACATTCTGATGTGATTGCCGGAGCTATTATTGCAAAAGATGAAGAGGTTGCAACGGAACTCGCTTGGTGGGCGAATAATATTGGTGTGACCGGTGCGGCGTTTGATAGCTACCTGCTGTTGCGCGGCATGCGCACTTTATCGCCACGGGTCCTGTTACAGCAAAAGAATGCATTGGAGATCGTCAATTATCTTCAACAGCAACCGTTAGTGAAAAAACTTTTTTATCCTGCTTTGAAAGATCATCCTGGGCATGAAATTGCTCGTAAGCAACAATTTGGTTTTGGTGCAATGATAAGCTTTGAATTCGATGGTGGTGAACAGGCGATACGCCGTTTTCTGTCTGAGTTAAAGTTATTTACTTTGGCGGAATCACTGGGCGGTGTGGAAACCTTAATTTCTCATACGGCTACCATGACTCACGCTGGCATGTCAGCACAGGCAAGGGCGGAAGCGGGGATTACGGATTCACTATTGCGTGTTTCTGTGGGTATTGAAGATAGTCAGGATTTAATCGCTGATTTGGAAAATGCATTTCAGGCAGTAGTAAAGGAGTGACCATGAGTACACTGGTAGTTGCAACGGCGGAAAATGACCGCCAATTACATAAGTTTGGTGGAAGTAGTCTCGCGGATGTGAAATGTTATCAACGGGTGGCCAAGATTATGGCTAATTACAGCCAACCCGGTGATTTAATGGTGGTATCCGCGGCAGGCAGCACGACTAACCAGTTAATTAATTGGCTTAAACTTAGCCAGAGCGACCGTATTTCTGCCCATCAGGTACAGCAGGTTCTGCGCCGTTATCAGCAGGATCTGATTAGAGGTTTGCTACCTGAAACTGTTGCTGAAGAGTTGGTGAAGCGTTTTATTGCCGATCTTGAAAAGCTAAGTGCATTACTGGATAAACCCGTTAGTGATGTGACTTATGCAGAAGTGGTGGGGCACGGAGAGATCTGGTCCGCGCGTTTGATGTCGGCTGTGCTTGAAGTTCAGGGTATTCCTAGCGCTTGGGTGGATGCTCGCCAGTTTTTACGCGCGGAACGGGCAGCTCAGCCGCAAATTGATGTTACCCTTTCCCAACCATTGCTAAATCAGTTGCTAACACAAAACCTAAATAAACGACTGGTGGTGACCGGTTTTATCTCCAGTAATCATGATGGAGAAACGGTGTTATTGGGGCGAAATGGCAGTGACTACTCCGCAACTCAGGTTGGGGCTTTGGCAGGGGCGAGGCGGGTAACCATCTGGAGTGATGTTGCTGGTGTCTACAGTGCTGATCCGAGAAAAGTCAAAGATGCCTGTTTGTTACCATTATTACGCTTAGATGAAGCTAGCGAACTTGCTCGTCTTGCCGCACCCGTGTTGCATGCTCGTACCTTACAGCCTGTTTCCTTCAGTGATATTGATTTGCTACTACGTTGCAGCTACCAACCGGAGCAAGGATCAACGCGTATTGAAAGGGTTTTGGCTTCTGGGACTGGCGCAAAAATTGTTACTAGTCATGATGATGTTTGCCTAATTGAGTTGCATGTGGCCGCTCATCATGATTTTAAACAGATATACAAAGATATTGATCTGTTGCTAAAGCGAGAACAAATTCGTCCATTGGCGACAGGTATCCATCTAGACTGTAATTTGATTCAGCTCTGTTACACTTCCGAAGTGGTGAATAGTGCATTGGGTGTGCTGGAAGATGCTACGCTTCCGGGGAGACTTTCCCTTAGAGAAGGTTTGGCGCTGGTGGCACTGGTTGGAGCTGGTGTATGCAAGAACCCATTACATTGCCACCGTTTTTATCAGCAACTTAAAGATCAGCCGGTAGAATTTATCTGGCATGCGGAGGATGGTATCAGTCTTGTCGCTGTGTTGCGGACTAATCAGACTGAACATGTGATTCAGGGGTTGCATCAGAGTTTGTTCCGGGCTGAAAAGCGGATTGGTCTGATTTTGTTTGGTAAAGGAAATATTGGCTCTCGTTGGTTGGAGTTATTCGCTCGTGAGCAGAAAAACATTTCGGCTCGCAGTGATTTTGAATTTGTTCTGGCCGGTGTGGCGGATAGTCGCCGGAGTTTACTCGACTATCAAGGGATTGATGCTAGTCGAGTATTAGCTTTTTTTGATGACGAAGCGACAGAATATGATGTTGATGGATTATTTCTGTGGATGCGAGCGCATCCTTATGACGATTTGGTGATCCTAGATGTGACGGCGAGTGAAGAACTAGCTCGATGTTACAGCGATTTCGCCAGCTATGGTTTCCATGTTATCAGTGCCAATAAAATTGCGGGTGCTTCCAATAGCAGTGATTATCGTTTCATTCGTGATGCATTTACCAAAACAGGTCGCCATTGGTTTTACAATGCAACAGTTGGCGCTGGCTTACCTATCAATCATACCGTAAGGGACTTACGGGAGAGTGGTGATACCATTTTGTCCATTAGTGGCATTTTCTCCGGCACATTATCTTGGCTGTTTCTGCAATTTGATGGTTCAGTACCGTTTAGTGATTTAGTTGAACAGGCGTGGCAACAGGGATTGACAGAACCTGATCCGCGCATTGATTTGTCTGGTCAGGATGTGATGCGTAAATTGATTATCCTTGCCCGTGAAGCAGGGTATGAGATTGAGCCAGAGCAAGTGCGTGTTGAGTCACTGGTGCCGAAAGACGCAGAGTCAGGCTCTATTGAACAATTCTTTGATAATAGCGGTGCTATCAATGAGCAGATGGTGCAGCGATTAGCCGCGGCGCAGGAAATGGGCATGGTGCTGCGTTATGTTGCCCGTTTTAATGCGAATGGTAAGGCAAAGGTGGGTGTTGAGGCGGTACGTCCTGATCACCCATTGGCGTCTTTGCTACCGTGCGACAACGTGTTTGCGATTGAGAGCCGTTGGTATCGTGATAATCCGTTAGTGATCCGTGGGCCGGGGGCTGGTCGTGACGTGACCGCCGGAGCGATTCAGTCTGATCTTAACCGCTTGTCACAACTGCTTTAAGCTTTCTAGCCTCCACTGATTGATCAAATGTGATTTCCTTCGCTTGATATTTGAGGTAACGAGAGGGTGGATGCTCTGAACAGGGCATCTTTCCTCATTGCTGTTTTAGGCATCGATCTACTAAAGATTCCTCGATGAATTTTTTTCCGATTCAGGGTGAATATTCCTCACCGATTTAACTCAACTTTGTTGTTGACTAAAAAATGCCGATCCCTCATTTTATTTAGACGTCTAAACGTATAGGTGTTTAGATGTGCAAATAAAAGTAACTGGCAAATTATTAAGATGGGAAATTATTCCGTTTGTTAACGAGGTGCAGGATATGAGTTTTTTTCACGCAAATCAGCGCGAGGCGCTGAATCAGAATCTGGCTGAACTGGAAGGACAGATCCGTGTTTCATTTGAATTCTTTCCACCGCGTACAGCCGAGATGGAAAAAACCCTGTGGAAATCCATTGGTCGTCTGAGCACCCTCAAGCCTAAATTTGTTTCTGTTACTTATGGTGCTAACTCTGGCGAGCGTGATCGTACCCATAGCATAATCAAGGGAATAAAAGAAAAAACCGGCCTTGAAGCGGCTCCGCACCTTACTTGTATTGATGCCAGTCGCGATGAATTGTGCGAAATTGCCCGTGATTATTGGAAAAATGGTATTCGCCATATTGTGGCTTTGCGGGGTGATTTACCGGAAAACGGTGAAAAACCTAAAATGTATGGAGTTGATCTGGTTGAATTACTTAAGAAAGAAGCTGATTTTGATATTTCCGTTGCGGCTTACCCTGAGGTGCATCCTGAGGCAAAAAGTTCTCAGGCTGACCTGATTAGCCTGAAACGAAAAATTGATGCGGGGGCGAACCGTGCTATTACTCAATTCTTCTTTGATGTGGAAAGTTACCTACGTTTTCGTGACCGCTGTGTGACTGCCGGGATTGATGTGGAAATTGTACCGGGAATTTTGCCGGTATCCAATTTCCGTCAGCTTAAACGTTTTGCTGTAATGACCAATGTGCGTATTCCAAGTTGGATGACCAGAATGTTTGATGGACTGGATGATGATCCTGAAAGCGCAAATTTAGTTGGTGCTTCTATCGCAATGGATATGGTGAAGATTTTAAGCCGCGAAGGTGTGAAGGATTTTCATTTTTATACCTTAAACCGTGCAGAACTGAGTTATGCAATTTGTCATACTTTGGGTGTTCGTCCTTAATCATTGGCTCTTATTAAGAAATGTTGCTTAGTAAGAGCATATTTTTTTCGCAGTATTGTTATAAAGAGTGAATTCTTATTATGTGAATCTACCGGATAAATTAATTAAAATAAGTTGAAATTAATACATTATTGCATAAAATTTACTGATTTACTTAGCTTGGATCAAGGAATTGCTTTTCAAACACGTTTCACCTTGCGCGCAGCATTTATTGCGTTTTGTAAAGCAGCATTGGGAGCGAAAGCGTCATTCAAAGCGGTTGTGAATGCCTGAAAATCCTGGACTGTCATTGTTATGCGAGAGTCTCTATCTAATAGCTCACGTGCTTTCTCTTTAGCTGCTGTGCGCACGAATGCAGCCATTGTTGTGCCCATTAAAGCTGCGGCGCGAGAAATAACTTCCTTTTCATCTGTGTCCATCTTTAAATCAAATCGAGCGATAGCAGTCATTATCATTCCTCTTTAAATACGGCAAATTAACGTATACGGTATTTTTCTGTATAAAAATTGAGTAAGCAAGTTTTAATATTGAGTTTGTATCCCCACACTACATTATCATTGTTAGATCATCTCGGTTTAATAAGTAAAGTTCGCCATAATCCTTCGTCCAGTATGAACTGTTGTGGTTCAATAATTCTGGGCATCTATCCCCGGATAACCCTTCTCTTCTGACACCTAAAATAGATAAAAATCGGGTCACTTTTTTACATAAGCAGGGTAGGAGAAATACTAAGATACTCTTAATCAACTCAACCTATTTTGGAAAGAATAATGCATATTCAGCATATTGGCGGCCATACACCGCTTAGCCAAACGCAAGCTCCTCAGCACACGGCATCTTCTCCTCTACTCGAACAAGGTAACCGCTTGTTCGAACAGTCTGTTCGGCGAGGTCCTTTGCATTTCCAGAGTTCGGATCTCAAGCATTTGATCACCGAACTGCGCCAATTGCAGAGTGCTCCCAACAGTGCGCAAGCCCAACGGGTGCAGGATGCTATCCAGCACTGGGAGAACCACCACCCTAAAGAGGTGGTGGCCCGTAGCTCCCGCCTTACCGAGCTTAAACAGGCTCTGGCAGAACAAGGCGCTGTGGTGCGCACTCTCCAGCCAAAGGTGATGACGGCCGGTCCCCAAGCGATGTTGCAGCAGGCTATGCCAGCTTTACAGAAGATGGGAACTTACGCATGCACTGATGCCGGCACTTTCGTTAGCAAGCAGAATCCTCATTATCAGCAAATCATGGAGAGATTGAGGTTATTCAATGACAACCCGGACCGCCTGAGGGGTAACAGCCAGGCCAATATGATGTCCAACATGGCGGCTATCGCCGCTAGACAAGGCAACGTCAGTTTCAACCAACTGCAATCTATCGCCGCCCGGGTCGCTCAAGCTCAGGCTGGTTGTTGCACCACTTTAGCCTACTCTGCGGCAGCCGAACTGATGAAGCACAATCAAGATGACCAGCAGCGCATTGAGGTAGTCGCTCATCGTGGCGCCAAGGGGCATAGCCAGACCCACTGCTTCGTGGTGGTCGGTCGTGATCCCAATAGTGAGCTCAGCAAACCCGAAACTTGGGGCTCCCAGGCATATGTCATCGATCCTTGGGCTGCGACCATAGGTGGTAAACTGCAAGGCACGTCGAGTAATCCTCCGATCGCTAACCTGTGGCCGCCGACTGAATCTGTGTTTGACAACCATAAAAGGTAACCAGGGTAACTATGTTCAATGCCTTATTATCGGAACTGTGCCGACGCCTTGGGCAGACCGAAGAGTCTCTGCATTCGGAGGGGCTCGATCTACCTCTCGGCCCTTTTAGTTTGCATATCCGCCAACGCGATGAGTTGGTAACTTTGTTTATTCCACTAGGTGATGTCGAACTTTGTTCGTTGGCTACACTGGCCGATTGGCCAACATTGCAACTGAGCCGTAGTGGTGAGGGAGAGACTCTGCTTTGGAGCCGTGAATGGTTGGAGAGGCTGGATGCTGAGCTGTTGACCAACTTGGTCGAGCGGATGTTACAGCAAGCCAGGGACCTTACGGCTACGGCGCCTATCACTGAAAGCCAAGAGTGGCCGCCGTTAAGTATTCAAGGGAGTTCGTGGCACAAAGTTTAGGTGAAAAACCTTAAGAAGCTTTAAGAGATTAATCAGGTGTATTATTGCAAGCCACGAGCGATATTATTTTGTGCATTCGTTATACCATTCGTTGATTAATGACTTTATTACTGGGTACAGGCACTCCTACAGAGGGAGCCTAACGGAAATAATTTGTGAGAAATTCACCTAGGTAAACTTTTAAATTAATTTTATATATTTGCCTAATTACGAGGCTAAACCATCGGCGTCGATACCTGTACGTAAAAATAAACAAGGGCGGTTTCCCGCCCCTCTTAATAGACGCCTAAATGGGTTTTAGCAGGTCAAAGAATGCTGATCTGCGTTGACATGGTATTTCGAGGCCAATTAGCAGAAGTGTTCTGGTAACTGAAGATACCATTCTGGTAGCCATCGAGGCTGTATTCTTTCAGGAAGCCAACCACAATTTGGCCCGCAGCACATGGCCAATTGTAGTGCCCGTTTGTAATGCAAACTGGTGTAGAAGAGTACAGTGAGTATGGCAGTGTAGCGCCGTTCATCCAAGCAAAGGAATTGTAGCCGTAGCCAATTTCCAGAACGGCGGCGCGGAGCTGTTGTCCTCCGTGATTGCAGTTTGTCACCGGCAAGTTGGAAGTGTATTCCCATCCGCAATTCGTTGAGCCAACGGCATAGACCCACATATTGGTTAGCGGAGGTGCGGCGACGTAAGCTACCCCAGATTTAGCGTCGAGCTTTTTCTCTTCTTCAGCCCGGATAGGGCTCTCAGGGTTAGGCAGTAGCTGAGGTTGAGCTGCCAAGGCATTTTGAGCAGTAGGGACCTCCTTCGGTTGCTCTGTTTGGGCATAGGCATTAACGCCAAACAAGGAAGCAAGAGATAACAACATGGCAAGTTTATTTTTCTTCACGACTGAATCCTCTTAGAAATGGAAAAGCACAATTCTAGGGAAGTGGGCGAAAATCACATTATTAAATTTTATTTATGTAATGATCGAAATTTTTGCGGGGGTTATTGTTTGCTTGCTTATCTCACTGAGGAACAAAGGTGGACAAATAATAAGGAGTTTTTCTTTAATTGCTTCGCCTGGTGAGAAATAACTCCTTTTTCGTTGTCTATTGAGCACATTTTGTGCTGGGTTGTTTGGGAAAGATTCCAGTACTGTGCTCAATAGTGTCACTATAATCGCGTGGAGGTTGTTTCCTCCTGACAGCAACTAACCTGTATTTCGCATTCCTGCTGCGATACCGGCAATGGTGACCATCAACGCTTGTTCAACCTGAGGATCGGGATGTTGCTGCTGACGGGAACGCAGTAATAGTTCTGCCTGTAAGACGTTGAGTGGATCAGTGTAAACATTACGTAGGGCGATTGATTCTGCAATCCATGGTAGATCTGCCATCAGGTGTTCATCTTTAGAAATGGTTAATACCGTCTTAATATCTGCGGAAAGTTGCTCGCGCAGTTTCTGACCTAACGGCCATAAGTTCTTATCTACCAGACGATGATCATAATATTCCGCTAGCCACAAATCAGCTTTGGCGAAGACCATTTCCAACATACCAATCCGAGTGGTAAAAAAAGGCCAATCACGGCACATTTCTGCTAATACATCCTGTTTCCCATCATTTATAACTTGTTGTAGCGCGGTGCCTGCACCTAACCAGGCTGGCAACATTAGGCGATTCTGTGTCCAGGCGAAAATCCACGGGATAGCGCGTAAACTTTCTACTCCACCCGCCGGATGACGTTTGGCTGGACGAGAACCTAAAGGCAGTTTAGCTAATTCCTGTTCTGGTGTTGCCGCACGGAAATAAGGTACAAAATCGGGCTGTTCACGTACATAATCGCGATACATCTTGCAGGAAACATCAGACAGGGTATCCATCACCTGATGCCATTCTGGTTTAGGCTCCGGCGGTGGTAGGAGGTTTGCTTCCAGAATCGCACTGGCATATAAGGCTAAGCTACTGATAGTGACCTGTGGCAGACCGAATTTAAAGCGGATCATTTCACCCTGTTCAGTCACGCGCAGGCCACCTTTCAGGCTTCCCGGTGGTTGGGAAAGCAGAGCAGCATGTGCTGGTGCGCCGCCACGGCCAATGGTACCGCCGCGACCGTGGAACAAGGTCAGCGTGACGCCTTCTTTTTCACAAGCTTTGATTAGTGCATCTTGTGCGCGGTATTGCGCCCATCCCGCAGCCATCACCCCGGCATCTTTTGCCGAGTCAGAGTAGCCAATCATCACCATCTGTTTGTCCTGAATCAGAGTGCGATACCATTTAATATTCATTAATTGCTGAATGACATTTTCGGCATTATTCAGGTCATCAAGGGTTTCGAACAATGGGGCAACGGGTAAAGTGAACGGACAACCGGCTTCTTTCAGTAGCAAGTGAACCGCTAATACATCAGAAGGTACTTTAGCCATTGAGATAACGTAAGCGGCGATAGCGTCTTGAGGTGACTCGGCAATGACTTTACAGGTTGCGAAAACCTCTTGCGTTTCAGCGCTTGGTTGCCAGTTATGTGGGATCAATGGACGTTTGGAGTGCAGTTCATACAGTAGGAAAGCCTGTTTTTCTTCTTCTGACCAACTGGCGTAGTCACCTAATTCTAGGTATTGCGTCAGTTCAGAAGCGGCAGTTGTATGGCGAGTGCTTTCTTGGCGTACATCAATACGTACCAGCGATAAGCCGAAACAACGGATACGGCGTAAGATATCTAATAATTGACCGTTGGCGATGATTTCCATCCCGCAGGTTTTTAGTGACTGATAACAGGCGTAAAGTGGTTGCCAAAGCTGTTCGTTATCCACCAGCAAATCAGTTGGTGGCAGAACTTGTTCTCCTTTCAGTTGTTTCTCCAAATAGGTCAATGTATTGCTGAGTTGTGTCCGCAACTTTTTAGCAATTTCTCGGTAAGGTTCTAGAATTTCATCACCACCTGCTAATTTACGAACTTCTGGTGTACATTCAGACATGGATAGCTCAGAAACCAGAACCTGAATGTCTTTTAGGAATAGATCGGCTGCTTTCCAGCGGCTAAGCAGTAATACATGACGAGTGACTTCAGAGGTGACATTCGGGTTGCCGTCTCGGTCGCCGCCCATCCAGGAAGTAAAGCGGACAGGTACCGCTTCAACTGGCAGGCTGTAATCAATTGACTCTTCCAGTTGTTCATTGAATTCACGCAGGAATGCTGGCACAGCCTCCCACAAGCTGTTTTCCACCATAGCAAACCCCCACTTCGCTTCATCAATTGGGGTAGGACGGATTTTGCGGATTTCATCGGTATGCCATGATTGGGCAATTAACTGGCGCAGGCGGCGCATAATGTTATTACGCTCATAATCCGCCAGATCATCGTGATCGAGTTGCGATAGACAGGTGTTAACGGCTACCAGTTTATGGATCAATGTACGACGAGCGATTTCAGTTGGGTGAGCGGTGAGAACCAGTTCAATAGACAGTTCATTTACCGCTTTTTTCAGATCGTCATTATTGAAATTTTTTTCTTTTAAGCGGGTGAATAATTTCGCTAACGCAACGGGGTTGCTGGCAGCTTCACCATGCGGGGAGATACTGTGATATTGTTCTGCGACGTTTGTCAGGTTGAGAAATTGATTGAAAGCACGGGCAACGGGTAGCAATTCATTATTAGATAGGTTTTGCAATGTAGATAATAGCTGCTGGCGGTGTGCTTCATTACCTGCGCGGGACGATTTGGATAATTTGCGGATAGTCTCAACTTTATCGAGAATATCTTCCCCTAAAGCTTCTTTGATCGTGTCTCCGAGCAGCTTACCTAGCATGCTGACATTACTACGCATTGCAGAATATTGTTGGTTCATGTGACTCTTAGCCTTTATTGCTGGCAGAATGTTGATTCTGTTCCTGTAGAAAAATTTTATTTAAGTGGCGGGAAGTTATTTTTTGTGGCGCCACAGTGTTGCATTGACCCTAAGCCCTCATATTCATATCAGAAAATAATCAGTTTGGGCGAAATTTCTAAAATTTAATGGTAGGTCATGGTCTATAAGTATTACTTATGTATCAGGAAGCTTGGGAAGAGTACTTTTGTTAATTGTTATGATGCTTGAGTCCCCCTGACTTTTGGGGGACGAGTAAAACAATTAATCATTGCTTAGACAAAAATGATCTATTAACTGAGAAATTATCTTTCTGGTGGGTTTAATAAATGACATATCAATGAACTCATCCGGTTGATGTGCCTGTTCAATAGAACCAGGGCCAAGGACTAAAGTTGGGCATACTTTCTGAATGAATGGTGCTTCGGTACAGTAGTTGACCGTTTCAGCTTTGCGGCCTAGCAGTTTCTCAATCACGTCAACCATCTTGTGATCAGTTGGGCATTCATAACCGGGAATAGGGGAATGTAATTCATCGATAGTTAAGCGGCCAGGCCAGCGTTGCTTCACTGGTTCCAGTGCTTCATTTAGCAGTCCGTTCAGATCCTGTAACGTTAGTCCCGGTAACGGGCGAATATCCATATGCAATTCACAATGGGCACAAATACGGTTTACTGCGTCACCTCCATGAATATAGCCGAAGTTCATGGTTGGGTGTGGAATGGTAAATGCCGGGTTGTTGTAACGCTCTTTTAGCGTATTGCGTAGTTCAATCAGGTGACCAATAGATTCGTGCATCAAGTCAATGGCGTTTATACCACGGTCTGGATCACTGGAGTGCCCGGATTGGCCAACAATGCGGATAGCGTTCGATAAATGTCCTTTGTGTGCACAGATAGGATGCAATGAAGTGGGTTCACCAATAATAGCGAAATCTGGGCGGATAGTGGTACTTGCAGCAAAATAGCGGGCTCCCGCCATTGTCGTCTCTTCATCTGCGGTTGCCAGAATGTACAGCGGACGGGTTATTTTACTGACATCAATGTCCCGCAACGCATCAATAATAAAGGCGAAAAAGCCTTTCATGTCTGCTGTACCTAAACCGTACAGTTTGTTATCGCGTTCTGTCAGGGTGAACGGATCTTTAGTCCAGAGCCCTTCGTCAAAGGGTACGGTATCAGTGTGTCCACACAATAGTAATCCACCTAGGCCACGCCCCAATGTTGCTAGTAGATTGTATTTTCCGAGGGCTTCGGGGACGGGCTGTATCTCAATCTCGAAACCAATTTCTTTCAGCCAACTTGCCAATAGGTTGATGAGAGACTCGTTACTTTGGTCAATACTGACATCGGTGGCGCTGATAGATGGCGTCGCGATTAATTGCCGAAATAGCTCAATAAATGGAGGTAATTTAATATTCACTGTTGACAGCCTTTATTCATGATAGTATCAATATTCATGCATTTTTTTTGAATAAAAATACATTATCCCGTTTGAATACTGAGCATAAGGTAAAGATATCCTATGTTGAATACGTTGGTTGTTGGTGCAAGTGGTTACACCGGAGCAGAACTGGCAGCATATCTGCATCGTCATCCGCATACGAATCTGATTAGACTCATGGTTTCTGCTCAGAGCGTTGATGCAGATAAATGCTTCTCAGATTTACATCCACAGTATAAAGGCATTGTTGATCTACCGCTGCAACCGCTGACTGATATTATTAATGCTGCTAAAGGGATTGATGTGGTTTTCCTTGCCACCGCCCATGAAGTTAGTCATGACATTGCGCCGTTATTTCTGGCAGCAGGTTGCATTGTATTCGATCTCTCCGGTGCCTACCGCGTACAAAATGCTCAGATTTATCAACAATACTACGGATTCAAACATAAGCATACTGAATGGTTAGCACAAGCAGTATATGGACTTGCCGAATGGCAGGCTGAAAAAATCAAACAGGCCCAATTAGTTGCTGTACCGGGATGTTACCCAACAGTTTCTCAACTCTCCCTAAAACCGTTGTTGGAAAATAGTTTGCTGGATACCAGCCATTGGCCGGTGATTAATGCTACTAGTGGTGTAAGTGGAGCAGGCCGGAAAGCCAGCATGACCAACAGTTTCTGCGAAATCAGTTTGCAACCTTATGGAATATTTACCCATCGTCATCAACCGGAGATTGAGGAACATCTGGGAACCAAAGTGGTTTTTACTCCACATCTTGGCAATTTCGCGCGGGGTATTCTTGCCACAATTACCTGTAAGTTGAAGCCGGGTGTTACCGTAGGACAGATAGATGAGGTGTATCGTCAAGCATACAAAGATAAGCCATTGGTAAGGCTTTATAGCAAAGGAGTGCCAGCATTGAAATCCGTTGTTGGGTTACCGTTCTGTGATATCGGTTTTGTTGTACAGGGTGACCATCTGATTATTGTGGGTACTGAGGATAATCTTTTGAAGGGCGCGGCAGCTCAGGCAGTTCAGTGTATGAATATACGTTTTGGGTTTGAAGAAACTCAGGCATTATTTTAATTATTGACGTGAAGGAGTAGAGCAGATGGAACCTTTAGTCATAAAGTTAGGTGGCGTGTTACTGGACAATGAAGAAGCATTGGAACGTGTGTTTACTGCATTACAGGAATATCGGCAAACACACGAACGCCAGTTGGTTATTGTTCATGGGGGGGGGTATCTGGTGGATGAGCTGATGGAAAAGTTGCAGCTACCGATAGTGAAGGAACAAGGATTACGAGTAACACCCGCTGATCAGATTGGGATTATCACTGGCGCATTGGCTGGTATCGCCAATAAGACCTTGTTGTCGTGGGCGACTAAATATCAACTTGCATCAGTTGGATTATATTTAGGAGATGGTAATGTGGTCATGGTTTCCCAACTGAGTGAAGAGTTGGGGCATGTGGGGAAAGCGATGCCGGGCGATGCTAAGTTGCTGAAAATGTTATTGGATGCGGGTTATATGCCTATTATCAGCTCGATTGGTGTAACGGATAAAGGGGAGCTGATGAATGTGAATGCCGATCAGGCAGCAACGGCGATAGCTCAGACACTAGGTGCTGATTTGATATTGCTCTCTGATGTTAGTGGTATTTTGGATGGTAAAGGGCAGAGAATCCCTGACATAAATGTTGAGAAAGCAGAACAACTTATTGCTCACGGCATCATTACTGACGGCATGATTGTGAAGGTGAATGCCGCTCTAGATGCAGCTAGAACATTAGATCGTCCGGTAGATATCGCCAGTTGGCGTCATGCAGATCAACTGACCGATCTATTTAACGGTGTTCCCGTCGGTACTCGTATTCTGGCTTAAATTAAGTTTGATTAATTTTCGGCAAATCTTTGCTGATAAATAACAACGGAATTTCAAAGGGTAACTTCATGCATACTAAAGATATTAAAAAAATCGTTCTTGCTTATTCTGGTGGTCTGGATACTTCTGCCATTATTCCTTGGCTGAAGGAACATTATGGCAACTGTGAAGTTGTTGCGTTTGTTGCCGATGTGGGGCAAAGCCGTGAAGATTTGGAAGGCGTGGAGCAGAAAGCTTTGCGTTCTGGCGCATCAGAATGTCACGTTGTGGATCTGCGTGAGGAATTCATTAAAGATTATGTTTATCCGGTACTGAAAACCGGTGCTCTGTATGAAGGTAGCTATTTGTTGGGCACTTCAATGGCACGCCCCATTATTGCTAAAGCACAGGTTGAATTGGCACTGAAAGTGGGAGCAGATGCACTTGCTCATGGTGCAACAGGTAAGGGTAACGATCAGGTTCGGTTTGAAAGCACTTATACGGCATTAGCCCCCCAGCTAAAAGTAGTTGCACCGTGGAGAGAGTGGGATTTGCGTTCCCGTGAAGCGTTGCTGGATTATCTGAAAGCGCGAGATATTCCAACCACCGCAACATTGGAGAAAATTTACAGCCGTGATGAGAATGCGTGGCATATCTCTACCGAAGGTGGCGTACTGGAAAGTACTTGGAATGCATCTAATAAAGATTGTTGGGTGTGGACAGTCGATCCAGAAGAGGCACCAGATGAAGCTGAATTGGTCAGTGTCACTATTGAGAAAGGCGAGGTTGTTGGGGTTAGCGGCAAGGTGATGTCTCCATATCAATGCCTTGAAGCGCTGAACATTCTGGGCGTAAAACATGGTATCGGCCGTATCGATATCGTGGAAAACCGGCTGGTGGGAATGAAATCTCGTGGTTGTTATGAGACGCCGGGAGGAACCATCATGATGGCTGCGTTGCGTGGTGTTGAACAACTGGTTCTGGACCGTGATAGCTTTAAATGGCGTCAGCAGCTTGGGCTAGAAATGTCTTATGTCGTTTATGACGGACGTTGGTTTGCCCCGCTACGTCAATCTATTCAGGCCGCGGCTGAGACGTTGGCTGCGGATGTCAGCGGTGAAGTAGTACTGAAACTCTATAAAGGTCAGGTAACAGCGATCCAGAAAAGATCAACAAATAGCCTTTATTCTGAAGCGTTTGCAACGTTTGGTGAAGATGAGGTTTACGATCACAGCCATGCAGCAGGATTTATCCGTCTGTATTCTCTCCCTTCGCGCATTCGAGCATTAAATAGTAAAGAGTAATTTCATCGTTCGTAGTTATGGAGGTAATGACCAGATCGTGAATTCATCCTTGTATTTGATTTATCGAGTCTATTATCTCCATGTTGCGAATGAAATTGCTGTTTATGAAAGGTAATCAATCACTCAGACATCAGATAATCAGGAACGAAAATATGGCACTCTGGGGCGGGCGTTTCAGTCAGAAAGCAGATCAACGGTTTAAACAATTTAACGATTCACTTCGCTTTGATTATCGGTTGGCGGAACAGGACATTACCGGTTCAGTTGCATGGTCGAAAGCGTTGATAACGGTTGGTGTGCTGACCGTTGAAGAACAACAAAGACTGGAGCTGGCATTAAATGAATTGTTGAATGAGGTTCAGGCTAACCCACAAGCCATCTTGCAAAGTGGTGCAGAAGATATCCATAGTTGGGTAGAAGGGCAGTTGATCAGTAAAGTTGGCGATTTGGGTAAGAAGCTCCACACTGGTCGTAGCCGTAACGATCAGGTGGCAACAGATCTCAAACTTTGGTGTAAAGAATACATATCACATCTCCATCAGGCAATTGTGGAGTTACAGCAGGCATTGGTGATTACTGCGGAGAATAATCAGGATGCAGTGATGCCGGGCTATACCCATCTGCAAAGAGCGCAGCCTATCACATTTGCTCACTGGTGCTTGGCATATGTAGAAATGTTGGTCCGAGATGAAAGTCGGTTACAGGATACTTTGAAACGGCTGGATACCAGCCCGCTTGGGTGTGGTGCATTGGCTGGAGCCGCTTATGATATTGACCGCGAACAACTAGCATCATGGCTAGGTTTTGTTTCAGCGACGCGTAACAGTTTGGATAGCGTTTCAGATCGTGACCATGTATTGGAACTGCTATCTAATGCCAGTATCAGTATGATCCATCTTTCCCGTTTTGCGGAAGACCTAATTTTCTTTAATAGCGGTGAAGCCGGGTTTATTGAACTGTCAGATCGAGTCACTTCCGGTTCTTCTCTGATGCCACAGAAGAAAAACCCGGATGCACTGGAGTTAATTCGTGGGAAATGTGGCCGGGTGCAGGGGGCATTGACCGGTATGATGATGACCTTGAAAGGTTTGCCGCTAGCCTACAATAAAGATATGCAGGAGGATAAAGAAGGGCTATTCGATGCGCTGGATACTTGGCTGGATTGTTTACATATGTCCGCGTTGGTGTTAGATGGTATTCAGGTCAGGCGTTCACGTTGTGCGGAAGCAGCTAAACAGGGCTATGCTAACGCGACCGAATTAGCTGATTATTTGGTTGCAAAAGGTGTTCCATTCCGAGAAGCTCACCATATTGTTGGGGAAATTGTGATTATGGCGCTTGCCCAGGGGCAGGCATTGGAAGCGTTGTCATTGGCAGAGTTGCAGAAGTTCAGTAGTGCAATTACTGAAGATGTATATGATATTTTGTCTTTGCAATCTTGTCTGGACAAACGCCTTGCAAAGGGGGGAGTGTCGCAAAAACAGGTTATGAAAGCGATTGCAGAGGCTAAACAGAGGCTAAAATTAAGTTAGTCATCATAATAGTAGGGGGATTAATTTATCCCCTATAAAATAAATGAGAGCTTTATATATAAGTTCTTAAGGATTATCTGATAGTCTTTTCCTCACATTGATATAATTATCTATTGGTAGTTTCTATCATTTATATTAAATATGTTGAGGTGGGAATGAATATCCGCGATCTGGAATATCTTGTGGCGCTTGCGGAGCATCGGCACTTCCGCCATGCTGCTGATTCTTGCCACGTTAGCCAGCCTACGTTAAGCGGGCAAATTCGTAAGCTTGAGGATGATCTGGGTGTCATGTTATTGGAGCGCACCAGCCGTAAAGTTTTGTTCACGCAACAAGGGATGTTATTAGTAGAACAAGCCAGAACAGTTCTCCGCGAGGTGAGGATTTTGCAGGAAATGGCGTCACTTCAAGGGGAAAACATGTCTGGTCCTCTGCATATTGGTTTGATCCCGACGGTTGGTCCATATCTGTTGCCTCATATTATCCCTGGGCTTCATAGTTTGTTTCCTAAGTTGGAAATGTATCTATATGAAGCCCAGACTCAAAGTCTGTTAGCCCAGTTGGATAGTGGAAAATTGGACTGTGCGATTCTGGCAATGGTTAAGGAGACAAGAGCTTTCATTGAAGTGCCATTGTTTGAAGAACCCATGAAACTAGCTATCTATGATGGTCATCCTTGGGCAGAGCGTAAAAAAATCGCTATGGATGAATTGGCAGGTGAAAAATTGTTGATGTTAGAAGATGGTCATTGCTTGCGTGATCAGGCAATGGGGTTCTGTTTTCAGGCGGGCGCGAAGGAAGATACCCATTTTCGTGCAACCAGTTTGGAAACCCTGCGTAATATGGTTGCTGCCGGTAG
Source organism: Photorhabdus kayaii (assembly GCF_025384895.1). Taxonomy (NCBI): domain Bacteria; kingdom Pseudomonadati; phylum Pseudomonadota; class Gammaproteobacteria; order Enterobacterales; family Morganellaceae; genus Photorhabdus; species Photorhabdus kayaii. The sequence continues at coordinate 7,052 of NZ_JAJAFZ010000013.1, read as the reverse complement.
TGGAATAACCTTATTGCCTGATCTGGCAGTGCCACAAGAGAAAAAACGTGATGGCGTCTGTTATCTGGAGTGTAGCAGCCCTGAACCTAAGCGGTCTGTTGTTTTGATTTATCGTCCTGGTTCACCTCTGCGTGGTCGCTATGAGCAACTAGCAGAGGCTATTAGAGCTAAAATGGGCACTTATTACGGGCAATCAAAATAGCCGGTTAAGCCCGTTTAAAGCCGCGACACGATAGGCTTCAGCCATAGTTGGATAGTTGAAAGTAGTATTGACGAAATATTCGATAGTATTACTTTCACCTTTCTGTTCCATAATCGCTTGGCCGATATGAATAATTTCAGCCGCACGTTCCCCGAAACAATGAATGCCAAGAATCTCTTTTGTTTCCCGGTGGAACAGTATTTTCAAACTTCCTACGTTCATCCCCGCAATTTGCGCGCGCGCAAGATGTTTAAATTGCGCGCGTCCAACTTCATAAGGCACTTTCATTGCTGTTAATTGTTGTTCGGTTTTACCTACAGAGCTAATTTCAGGAATGGTATAGATACCCGTTGGAATATCTTCAATCAGATGAACTTCGGCGTTTCCTTTCGTCATCGCTTGGGCGGCAATTCGACCTTGATCATAAGCAGCTGAGGCCAGGCTTGGATAGCCGATAACATCTCCTACAGCGTAAATATTTTCGTTGCTAGTTTGATAGATCTTATTAACTTTCAGTAAACCGCGGCTATCTGCTTCTAGACCAACGTTTTTTAGTCCTAAAGTATCCGTATTACCTGTTCGACCATTAGCATAAAGCAGACAGTCAGCTTTGACTTTTTTACCGGATTTAAGGTGAACGATAACACCATCATCAACACCTTCAATTTTAGAATATTCTTCATTGTGGCGGATCACTATACCGCTATTCCAGAAATGGTAAGAAAGTGCATCTGACATCTCTTGATCAAGGAAAGCGAGTAAGTGATTACGCGTGTTAATCAAATCAACTTTTACGCCTAATCCACGGAAGATTGAAGCATATTCGCAACCAATCACTCCGGCACCGTAAATAATGACATGCCGTGGTTCATGATCCAGTTTCAGAATGGAATCGCTGTTATAAATACGGGAATGAGTGAAATCGACATCTGGCGGACAATATGGGCGAGAACCCGTTGCGATAATAATTTTATCTGCGCTTAAAATATCGTGGTTATCGTCGGCATAGCGCACACTCACCCGGTGGTCATCAATGAATGTTGCTTCCCCGGAAAACATACGACACCCATTACGTTCGTAAAATCCTTGACGCATTCTAGTTTGCTGATTAATTACCATTTCAGCACGGCGTAAGATTTCAGCAAATGAAGAGCGAAGAATGCGGGAATTATCACTGTACAGAGGGTTTTGGTTAAATTCAATAATACGACTGACGGCGTGGCGGAGGGCTTTCGACGGGATGGTACCCCAATGAGTACAACCACCGCCGACATTATTATAGCGTTCAATAACAGCAACGCTTTTACCCTGTTTCACCAATCCCATTGCTGCTCCTTCTCCACCGGGACCAGAACCAATGACAATGGCGTCAAAATGAATATGTTGCATAGAGGAAATACCTGTTTTTACACAAAATTACAACGCTATATTAACATCGGTTGACTTAATAACCCAATCCTCATAAGGAGTTTATGTCATCGTTTAGGGTGAATTGAACATAGTTTTACTCGCTATGCTAATACCATGAAGTTTTTGGAAAAAAAATAATTATCTAACGATCGAATTAACAAAGGGGGAATGCTCCCTTAATGATTTTCTGACTACGCGTAGTCACTTTTATCATCTTAATATCTAATAAGAAAATGCGCTGAGAAAATGACATGGATCATTATAAATGACATGACAAGCATATCATTACGGCAAACGCGTTAAAATTTGGTATATTTCCTAACATGTAGTTCAGATAAAGAGTCAGGATTCGTGTGAGTAACATTATCGGCATCAGAGCGAAACAGAAAGAAAAAACTCGTCGTTCACTGATTGAAGCTGCTTTCAGCCAGTTGAGTGCCGAAAGGAGTTTTACCAGCCTTAGCTTGCGTGAAGTCGCCCGTGAAGCAGGTATTGCACCTACTTCATTTTATCGTCATTTCCGCGATGTTGATGAGCTTGGGCTCACTATGGTGGATGAAAGTGGTTTGATGTTACGTCAGTTAATGAGGCAAGCCCGGCAACGTATTGCTAAAGGTGGCAGTGTCATCCGTACGTCTGTTTCAACTTTTATGGAATTTATCGGTAATAACCCAAATGCATTCCGATTATTATTACGTGAACGTTCAGGGACTTCTGCTGAATTTCGTGCCGCTGTCGCACGGGAAATACAACATTTTATTGCTGAGCTGGCAGACTATTTAGAACAGGAAAGCTGTATGCCGAGGCATTTTACTGAAGTGCAGGCAGAGGCAATGGTAACAATAGTATTCAGTGCAGGTGCAGAAGCACTGGATATTGATTTGGAGAAAAGACAGCGTTTAGAAGAACGTTTAGTCTTGCAGCTACGGATGATTGCTAAAGGTGCATATTATTGGTATCGCAAAGAAATGAACCCACCGAACCCTAAACTTAAATAACTATGAAGGAGGAGAACGAAATGATGGAACAATATCGCCAGGACAAAAGTACATTGTTACTCGCTTTTATTGTCGGATTAGCAACGAATGGAACGTTTTCAGCAGTTTTTAGCTCAGTTGTTTCTTTTTCAGTTTTCCCATTGATAACATTGATTTTATCAATTTATTGTATCCACCAGCGCTATTTGAATTACTCAATGCCAGATGGGATGCCTAAGTTGGTTGTCGCCTGTTTCCTCTTAGGATTATTTAGTTATAGTGCGATTATCAGAGTTGAATACCCTGAAATTGGCTCTAATTTTCTGCCCGCAGTAATGGGTACCGTACTGGTATTTTGGATTTACAGAAAGGTAAAAATTCGTAAAAACAAAGCAATTACAGAAAATTGCCATTAATTGATGAAAAACGCCGGAGAGATCTATCTGCCGGCGTTTTTGTTTTATATGTTCGTCAAGTATCAGTTTAATTTTTCCAGAAGCACGCCGCATTCCATATGATGAGTATAAGGAAACTGATCAAACAGAGCCAGATGGCTAATTTTATGCGTTTGGGTTAATGTTTCCAGATTATGGCAAAGGGTTTCCGGGTTACAGGAAATATAAAGAATCCGTGGATATGTTTGGACCATCTCAAGCGTTTTTTCATCAAGGCCGCTACGTGGCGGATCGACAAAGATAGTCTCACATTGATAGCTTTTTAAATTGATTCCCTGAAGGCGATTAAATTCGCGTTCACCATTCATTGCTTGGGTGAACTCCTCTGCTGACATTCGGATAATTTGTACATTATCAATACCGTTGGCTGCAATGTTGTATTGAGCGGCAGCAACGGATGGCTTGGCAATTTCTGTTGCCAATACTCGTTCAAAATTTTGAGCTAATGCCAGAGAGAAATTGCCATTACCACAATAGAGCTCAAGTAAATCACCTTTTGAATCTTTGGTAATATTAATTGCCCATTCAAGCATATGAATATTGACGCTAGCATTTGGTTGGGTGAAGCTGTTTTCCACTTGGCGATAAATCATTTTTCGGCCTGCAACAGGTAAAACCTCATCAATATAGTCATGATCCAATGTGATTTTGGTTTTAGCGGCTCTGCCAATTAACTCAACGTCAAATCCTTTATTTCTTAACGCTTCACGCAGTCTTAATGCCTGTTGTGTCCATTCATCACCCAATTTTTTGTGATAAAGCAGAGAAACAAGGATTTTATTACTGCAAGTAGACAGATAATCAATTTGAAATAGCTTATGACGCAAGATCTGTTCAGATCTAATGGAGTCAATTAATACTACCATCATTTTGTTGATTAACTTACTGGCGACAGGGAATTGAACAAGGCGAATACGCTGTTTCGTCTGTTGATCGAACATAATATGGTACAAATCATCCTGCTCATGCCAGATTCGAAATTCTGCTCGCATTCTGTAATGAGATAGCGGTGAGCGGAAAACCTCTGGCCCCGGGGGTTGGAAAGGCGCCATCATGTTTTTTAAACGGCTGACTTTCTCCGTCAGTTGCTGTTCATAGCTTTCCGTTGGCAGGAGATTTTGCATTATGTTTGTTCTCTTATATCTGTAGTAAGAAAAATTTTCGTGCAAAATTGTAGGGGAAGAGCAAAGAATGTCCAGTTTTCTTATTACTCATACACGATCCTGTCTATGCTTACTATTATGAATAGGTTCAACGCTTCATCGTAGCGTGTCCTTCTAACAATAAATTGTGGGATGTTTTCTCTCATGATAAATAAAAAGCGGTTATTATTATCCACTGTTTCAATCATGGTAATTTCTGGTTGGAATCAAGCCTCTGTTGCGGTGGAGTCGCAGGATTCATTGGTTGTGACGGCGAGTCGTTTTAAACAGCCGGTATCAAGCATACTGGCTGCTTATACTGTTGTAACACGGGATGAAATTGATCGTTGGCAGTCAAATAGTGTAGCCGATATTTTGCGTCGTCTACCCGGTGTTGATATTGCGCGGCATGGAGGTATTGGGCAGTTAAGCTCTTTGTTTATACGTGGTACTCATGCTAGTCATGTATTGGTACTGATAGATGGAATACGTTTGAATCAAGCGGGCATCAGTGGCTCCTCTGATTTAAGCCAAATACCTGTATCATTGGTTCAGAAAATTGAATATATCCGTGGGCCACGTTCCGCTGTTTATGGTTCTGATGCTATTGGTGGTGTTATTAATATCATCACTACTAGAGAGAAACTAGGAACCAGCCTTAATGTAGGTATCGGCTCACATGGTTATCAAACTTATGATGGTGCAACTCAACAAACGATAGCTGAAAATACAGTTCTGACAGCAGCAGCCAACTATACTTATACCAAAGGATACGATGTTGTTGCTGATGGTAATACCGGTGGTTTTAGACAACCTGATCGTGATGGCTTCATGAGCAAAATGCTTTGGTTGGGAGTCGATCAAAAATTTAATGAGCAAGTCAGTGGATTTGTTCGAGCTTATGGCTATAACAATAGAACATCTTATGATGCGGATATTAATTGGAGCTATCCATATGCCAGACCTGATACTCGTGAACTTTATAGTCGCCACTATGACATGGGAGTCAGATTTAACCAAGGGATCTACTCATCCCAGTTAATTACCAGTTATAGTCATACAAAAGATTATAACTTTGATCCTCAATATGGACGCTATGATAAGTCTGCTAGCCTTAATGATTCTGAACAATATAACTTGCAATGGGGGAATACTTTTCAGCTATATCAGGGCATGGTCAGTACCGGTGTGGATTTCCAAGAACAATCGATAGAAGCTGGAACCAGTTATATTCCGAAGAGTAAAACAGTACGTAATACAGGAATGTATCTGACAGCACAGCAACAGCTGAAAGATTTTATTTTAGAAGGTGCAATTCGTTCAGATAAACATTCAGAAGCTGGCTGGAATACTACATGGCAAGCCAGTTTAGGTTGGGAGTTTATTAAAGATTATCGCTTGATCGCTTCTTATGGTACGGCATTTAAGGCTCCAACGCTTAGCCAGATGTATGGTTTTGGTGGTAATCATGATTTGAAGCCGGAAGAAAGTAAACAATGGGAAGGCGGTATTGAAGGCGTCACAGGCCAGCTAAATTGGCGTCTGACTGTATATCGCAATGAGATTGAGCAATTGATCGATTATGCAAATAGTCGCTACTACAATATTGGTAAAGCAAAAATTAAAGGTGTTGAGTGGACTAGCTTAATAGACACTGGCATATTTCAGCATCAATTGACAATACAGTATATTGACCCCCGTAATAGTGAAACTAATGAAATTTTAGTTCGTCGTGCGAAGCAGCAAGTGAAATATCAACTTGACTGGCAGTTATATGATTTTGATTGGGGGTTAACTTATCAATATCTAGGGCGGCGTTATGACAAGGATTTCAGTACATTCCCGGCTAAGAGTGTGAAATTAGGTGGCGTCAGCTTTTGGGATTTAACAGTTTCATATCCAATCACTTCTTATCTGACAATTCGTGCTAGAATAGCCAACCTGCTTGATAAAGATTACGAGACAGTTTATGGCTATCGCATTCCAGGACGTGAATACTACCTCACTGGGAGCTATAACTTCTGATTTAAATAAAGCCGCACGCCCAACAGTTTTAGTGTTTGATTCTGGGGTAGGCGGCTTATCTATTTACCAAGAGATCCGACAATTATTACCAGATCTCCATTATATATATGTTTTTGATAACGAAGCATTCCCTTATGGTGAAAAATCGGAAGAGTTTATTGTTGAACGAGTCGTTCAAATTGTTGGTGCTGTTCAGCAAAAACACCTTCTGACAATAGTGGTTATTGCATGTAACACTGCCAGTACAGTCAGCTTGCCAGCTCTACGTGAGCGGTTCAGCTTTCCGGTTGTTGGTGTGGTTCCAGCGATAAAACCTGCTGCAAAGTTAACTCGTAATGGTGTCGTTGGATTATTGGCGACTAGAGCAACAGTTAATCGTTCCTATACAAAAGAACTTATCGAAAAGTTTGCGACAGGTTGCAGGATTGAATCTATAGGTTCTTCTGAATTAGTAGAATTAGCTGAAATTAAACTGCATGGTGGTAAGGTTTCTTCCGATATTTTAAAAAAGATACTGAAACCGTGGCTTAGAATGAAAAAACCACCTGATACAGTGGTATTGGGTTGTACCCATTTTCCACTATTAGCAGAAGAATTAGTTCAGATATTACCTGATGGCACGCGTTTAATTGATTCTGGTGTTGCTATTGCTCGAAGAACGGCTTGGTTGGTTAAACATCAGAATAATCTTGTTTGCACTTCAGCAGATAGTCTTGCTTATTGTATGAAAGTGAATGCTGATACTGATGCATTAATCCCCGTTTTGCAGGAGTATGGATTTTCAAAACTAGAAAAATTGATAACTTAAGTTAAATTTGATGAAATAATCATCGGTCGTTAA